>JAGOGN010000044.1 GCA_017996675.1 Lachnospiraceae bacterium
GGAAGATAAGAGAGAATATCATAATTTACCCTGGTATGAAAATATCCGATTGCAGACGGAATTAAAAGTACCAGACAAATTATGAAAATCGGAATTCTAAATTTTACGATCTTTTCGCCAAATGTGTGTTTCATAAATTCATCCTTTCTAAAATGACCATTGGTCAATATTTGTTCAGAAGTATGTTATAACACAAAAATGACCAACGGTCAATAGATTCAAAAAATAAATTGACTATTAGTCACTTTTTTATTATGATGGGAATGTGATTTAGGAGAATTATAAGAGAGGCGGCGTATAGATGAGTAAATTAGAGTCAAATAAGCAAAAAAAACTGGATGCTCTCTTAGAGAACACACTTGAATTGTTTACAACAAAAGGCATTCAAAACACATCTATTTCAGATATTGTACAGAAAGCAGGAGTTGCTAAAGGGACCTTTTATTTATACTTTAAAGATAAATATGATATCAGAAATGTATTGATTGCTCATGAGTCCACAAAAGTGTTTTTGAAGGCAGCAGCAAGACTACGAAAAGAAAAAGTTGTTGGGTTTGAGGATCGTGTAATTTTTCTCGCAGATGATATCGTTGAGCAATTGCAAAGAGATAAGAAATTATTGATGTTTATATCGAAAAATTTGAGCTGGGGTTATTTTAAGGCCGCTCTGACAGAGAATCCAAGAGAAGATGCCTTGAATTTTAGATTAATTTATGAAAAAATGTTGCATGATAGTGGATATGTATTTGAAGAACCAGAGCTCATGCTTTTTATGATAGTCGAATTGGTTAGCTCAACTTGTTACAGTTCAATTTTATATAATGAACCAGTTTCAATCGAAAAGCTCAAACCATATCTTTTTGATGCGATCCGAGCAATTATACAAAGACAAATAAAAGGCACTTTGCAGTTTGAAGAGGAAGACATTTTTGCTGAATAACTCGGTAATTATTACCAAAAAAGAATTGGGAAATTTGGACATAAATCTTTCTCTGTTACGGTTGCAAATTGTCAGTCGATGTTTTATAATGTGGTCGTCGGTGGAAATCTGGTTAAAAATCAAGTGTTTTTAAGGATTTAGCCGAGTAAAATGCTGGTGCGCGGACAGATGTGCGCACTATAAAAATGTACTTATAATTTTAAGGGGGACACGTAAATGTCATATGTAGACAGAGTCTTGGCTGAAACAAAAGCCAAAAACGCAAACGAGCCTGAGTTCCTTCAGACTGTAGAAGAAGTTTTAAATTCACTTCGTCCAATCGTTGATAACGATTCCAAGTACGAAAAAGCAGGAATTCTTGAAAGATTTGTAGAACCAGAAAGAGCAATTCAGTTTAGAGTACCTTGGGTTGATGATGCTGGTAATGTTCAGGTTAACAGAGCATTCCGCGTACAGTTCAACAGTGCAATCGGACCATACAAGGGTGGATTAAGATTTCATCCATCTGTAAACTTAAGCATTATTAAATTCTTAGGTTTTGAGCAGACATTGAAAAACTCCTTGACCAGCCTTCCAATCGGTGGTGGAAAAGGTGGTTCTGACTTCGATCCAAGAGGAAAGTCAGATATGGAAGTTATGAGATTTTGTCAGTCTTTCATGACTGAATTATATCGTTATATCGGCATTGATGTTGACTGCCCAGCAGGAGATATCGGTGTAGGTGGAAGAGAAATCGGATACCTTTACGGACAGTACAAGAGAATCGTTGGAAGATACGAAGCTGGAGCTTTATCCGGTAAAGGATTATCTTTTGGTGGATCTTTATTACGTCCAGAAGCAACTGGATACGGCGCTGTTTATATGGCAGACGAATTCTTCAAATCAATCGGACAGGAAATTAAAGGCAAGACTTTCGCAGTTTCTGGTTTCGGTAACGTTTCTTGGGGTGTATGCGAGAAATTAGTAGAGTACGGCGGAAAAGCTATTACATTATCTGGACCAGACGGATACATCTTAGATGAAGATGGAATCGTTACAAAAGAGAAAATCGCTTTCTTATTAGAGATGAGATCTTCAGGACGTGATAAAGTTCAAGATTACGCTGATAAATTCGGATGCAAATTCTTTGCAAATGAAAAACCTTGGGGTAAAGTTAAAGCTGATGTTTATATGCCATGTGCAACTCAGAATGATATCCGCATCGAAGATGCTGAAAAAATCGTTGCTGAAGGTACAGCTAAATACATCATCGAAGTTGCAAATATGCCTTGTACAAATGAAGCTATGGATTTCTTCATGGAAAAAGGTCTTGCATTACTTCCTTCAAAAGCAGTTAATGCTGGTGGAGTAGCTTGTTCTTCATTAGAAATGTCTCAGAATGCTGAACATCTTTCATGGACAGCTGAAGAAGTTGATGAGAAATTAAACAGAATCATGAGAAACATCTTCCACAATATGGATGATGCAGCAAAGAAATACGGTATGGAAGGCAACTATGTAGCTGGTGCTAACCTTGCTGGATTCGTTAAAGTTGCTGAAGCTATGCTTGCTCAGGGAATCGTATAAGATTCGTTTAACTTAAAATTTAAGTGTGGCGACCAGAAATGGTTCGTCACACTTTTTTTGCTTAAAATATTAAATAAAAATGAAATCAAAAAAAGCTATTTACTTTTAAAAAAATGGTGCTATGATTAGTACTATCTTAAATTCATTTGGAGAACATTCTCCATCGAGTCAAATCGACTTATTCCCAAGTAAAATAAAATTGAATATTGTTTATGTGGTATTTGAGCAAACAGAGGAGAAAATAAAAATTCCTTTAGCCATATCACAGTGTCTGGTTTCAGATTGGAAGCAACCAACAGTCTTTATTGACGCAAGGTGTGCAAAGGGAAAGCGGATGTATCTGAATTATGAGGAAACAAAGGCAAACGAAGGATTCCATGTATTAGTCCTTTGTTGGATTGGTGACACTCATTTTTTGCAAAAACAGCTTCGCCTAGCAGACCGGATTTTTGTGGAAATAGAGGACTGTTGCCGGGAACAAATAGATTCTTTTTTTCTAAATTTTCTACCTTGGAAGGGCAGGCTTGTTCTTATTTTGAAAAATAGGTGGAACGATCAGCAAATAGTGAAAAGAAGAATTCATTTGAGGTATCGTATTGCAGAAAATCATGTATGGATTTTCCGTAATGTGGATGAAGAATTTCACATGATAAAAGAAAATCTTGAATTGTTAAGCGACATTAGTCAGAAAGGAAGAAAATATGAAAGAAGTATTTGAGCAGTATGGAGGAGCAATTGTTACAGTTGTAGCAATACTTGCATTGATTGCAATTGCGACCGCATTATTAGCAAATAACAGCAATGGAATCGTATATAAGGCTTTTGCTGAGTTGATCCAGAATTTTTATAGCAATATAAACGGGTAATGGATGTGAACAATAGAATCAGACTGGAAATCAATGAGGAAAATTATGGAGGATTGACGCCTTACATCATTCAAGATGAGGTTACAGATCTGGACTATAATGGCAGATATTTGTGGATCGGTATGACAAATGGTACACGAAAGAGGATTGCGAATATTGTAATAAAAGAGGAGTTTGTTGAGCAATTCACCCATCGTATAGCAAATCTGGTAAATCAGCCATTTAACCAGTCGAATGTCCTTCTTGAGGCAGAGACGGAGTGCTTGCGAATTAGTATTTTACACGAAAGTGTGGCAATATCAGGGCGCAGTATATCGATTCGAAAATCACCGGTCGGGATTCGCATGTCTGAGGAAGAAGCTGTTGAACATCATTTTTGCGATCAACCGATTATGAATTTTTTAGTGAATGGTGTGATTTCTCATCAGAATATTGTTTTTTGCGGAGAGCCAGGAGTAGGAAAGACGGAATGCGTGAAATTTTTTTCAAAATATATTCCAGAGGCAGAACGGATTATTACGATTGAAGATAATCTGGAACTGCACTTTGAAGGCATTTATCCAGAAAGAGACTGCGTCTCATTAAAAGTTTCCAAAGAGCGTTTGAATTATGAACAGGCAATTAAGGCAAGCCTGCGACAAAATCCAGCTTGGATCATTCTTTCGGAAGCAAGATCACGAGAGGTAAAGTATTTGTTGGAAGTGTGGTCTACAGGCGTGAGCGGATTTACAACCCTTCATACAGATGATGTGAGAAAAATACCGGATCGAATACAGAATATGATGGAAATTGGTAGGGACGCAGATCGACTGGAGAATCAGATTTTTGAGTTTGTAAGAATTGGTGTATTGATTAGGCGAAAGATGGTGAATGGAAAAAATATTCGCATGATTGATCAGGTTGGGATTTTTTATAGAGATAAGGGTGTGAACAGCATTTTTATGGTGGCTGAAAATGGAATTTTACAGGAAAAAAGTTTACCTGCTCCGTTGATGATTTCATTTGAAAGGGCTGGAATTCGGGATCCATTTGAACGTAACGATAACTTAAAACAGGAGGAAATGCATAAATGGTTTCGGTAATAATCGGTTTTGGACTGATTGGATTTGCGTTATCAAAGTTTTATCAGCTATCAACTGTATTTCAAATTTGGATGATTCTTATTTGGATATTTTTTTCCTTTGCTTATCAGCATGGAAAGAAGAAAGCAAAACAGCGTTTTATTCAATTTCAGGAAGCCATTACCTATATGGAGCAGTTGCTTTTTACCTTTCAGGAAAAAAAGAAAATTTTAGGAAGTCTATTGGATATTCAACCTTTATTTTCAGATTCGCCTATGGGTGAAGTGATCCGGAATGCATGCGATTACATCAGAAGTGGAGAAGATGGAAATCGAGGATTTCGCGGAGCGAATGAATTGATTGAAGAAGAATATCCATGTCAGAGAATTAGACGAATTCATCGCTTTTTGGAACATGTGGAGGAGTATGGGGGAGATTATGAAATTGGACTTCGCGCATTGCAGGAAGATTTGGGAATGTATATCAGTAGAACGGAAAGTTTGATGCAGGAAAAGGAACAAATCCGAAAGCATATTGCATTTGCTGTTTTGATTGCGATGTTGATTTGTGGAATCGGAGTTCATTTTTTGCCAAGTCAATTTCAAACGGGATCTTCCATGGTTTCTCAAGTCGCTTCTCTTGTTATGGTCATCTTAAATCTGATTATGTATACGGTAGCACAGCAACGATTGCTATCAAACTGGCTTACTGAAAATGATATGAAAGTAGCAGCCTATGACCTTAGGGATTATCAGAAAGTATCAAAAAGTAAAAAGAAAAGTGGGATCGGCTATAAAATAGCTTATCGACGAAGTAAGAAAGTTTTAATGCGAGAATTTCCTGTATGGGTATTGGAGGTTGTTTTATTTTTAGACAGGGGAAATGTGCAAATGGCATTAACAAATAGCAGACCTTTTGCGCATCCAATTATGAAAGCTGGTGTAGATGAGCTGCTCGTACTACTTGAGAAGGAACCACACAGTATTCAGCCTTACTTTGATTTTATGCGTTGCTATCAAATTTCATTTGTGCAGACAGTCATGAAGGTTTTGTATGGAATATCAGAAATCGGTGGAACGAAGGGGAGCGCTCAGTTGGAGGCATTGCTACGTCGAAACCAGTTATTGTCTAATCAGTCAGAAATTGAGGGTAATAAAACTTCTTTAGCTGGAATGGGATTATTTACTTTGTTTCCGATGCTTACGGGTTCGCTGAAGTTAATGATTGATATGGTTGTTTTTATTGTGGCATTTCTTGGAGTAATGAAATGGAGTATCTAAATGGAGCAAATTTTTAAATGTTATTTGAGTATATTCTTATTGCTTCTTCTAACAAGTATTCAGGCTGGGATTCTTTCTGGAGCAGGACAAATTCTGTGTGCAAGAAATCAATTTTGCGATTACATTAATCGACTTGAAGCAGCAGATGGTAATTTAAATGAGGCGAAAATTATTATTGATGAGGCAAAGAATAAAGGGTATGAAGTTTGTTATTCTGTGACTTCGATACCGTCGCAAAGTCAAAGCCCAGATGAAGAAGCGCTTTATTTAAAGAGTGTATCGATGAGCTATCAAGTAACCATTCCGTGTTTAGGCGTAATGAAGACAGAGAGTCTGGAGCGTAGTTTAAATTAGGAGATTTGAATGATGAAGGAACTAATGGAGGAGTATGGAGAAATTGCGCTTTTCTTTTTGTGGGGAAGTGCGATTATAAAATTATTTTCGGAGATATGGAAACTTTGTATTGGAGGGTGAAATGGATCAGGCAATTGAGGAAACAGGTTCCATTTTTCTAGTCGGAATTACCTTGCTGTTGGTGGTGCGGTTATTAGTTCAGTGTTTATTTACACAGGATCTGCTAGGTAATATGGTTACTATCTGGATTTGCCAGATGATTCGGTGAAGAGGTGGAAGATGAAGAAAATATGGGTTGAATACGGTAATGCCTTGTTGACAATGGTGATTACAAGTTTATTAATTGGAATACTTTTATTTAGCGGGATGGAAAAGAATCCGATTCCGCAGTTAAATAACGAAATCGGACAGGTCTTTCGTATATGAGAAATACAGTTTTTGCATTGATCGGGGTATGGGTGATGCTAATTGGTATCGTGTGTGTCATGACGCTGTCAGAACGTGGGATTCGCAGAATGCAACTGGAAAACAATGTTTCAAGATCCATGAAGGAAGCTTTTGTCATCTGTTACGATGAGCGAGAGAAAAAGGGCACAAAAGGTGTGGAGCAATCGTTATGGAAGACATTCGAAGGGCAAATGAAGAATTATCCATCGGGTCGTGGACATTATAAAATGAAAAAGATCAAAGAGGATTTTGAAAAAGGTATTTTAAGCGTGATTGTTGAGGAACATTATCAGGTAAAAAAGGGAGTCATTAAAGTGATTACCGTAAAGAGAACGATGATTAAAGAAAATTGAGATGAAAAAGGGCGAGTTCAGAAATGAACTCGCCCTTGACTTGTTATGCACTTGTGGAGTAGAAATTGACAGGTATTCGTAAATATAATTTATCTACGCGGTTCTTGTCCATACTTATTACTTTAAAATAGATTCCGTTATCCGTTGTCAGTTCTTCGCCCTGACTAGGGAGGTGGTCTAATAGTCCAAATACAAATCCTCCAACAGAATCAAAATCTTCCGATACCAGATTTAAATGCAATTCATCATTCAAATCGTCAAGGTCCATTGCGCCTCTGACTGTATATTCGAACTCGGAAATGGATACTAGATCCTTTTCTTCATCTTCGTCATATTCATCGTGAATATCGCCTACAATTTCTTCAAGTAAGTCTTCTAAGGTAATTAATCCAGCAGTGTCTCCATATTCATCAAGAACGATAGCCATGCTAATGGATTCATCTCTCATTTTAATAAAAAGTTCTGCTGTATTCTTATGTTCATAGGTAAAAAAAGGTTCCCGCATAATTGACCGAATGTCAAAAGACGTGGTATTTCTTAACAGTAAAAGGTCTTTCATGTTTACAATGCCAATTACGTTGTTGGTATCGTTTTGATAGACCGGGTACCGGGTAAATTTATCACGAGCATAGATTTCAATAAGTTCATCATAAGTGCAGTCTGCACTTACAAAGGTCATATCAATACGCGGAATCATAATATATTTAGCCTGTGCTTCTCTGAAGTCAAACATATTATTGATTACTTCGTGGGCGTCAGATTCAATCTCGCCAAACTCATGGCTGGCATTTACGATTGTCCTTATTTCACTTGAGGAAAGGGCAATACTGGTTTGACTGACATCGATTCGAAATAGTTTCATGATTACTAATGAAATAGAGTTAATGATGATTACCACAGGGGTCAGTAATTTCACTAATAATCCTATAATTCCGGCGTAAGCCATTGATAAAGTTTCTGGGTACTTTGATGCAACAGTTTTTGGGGTGATTTCACCAAAAATTAAAACCAATAAAGTTAAAATACCGGTTGCTGCTCCGACCAAACCGCTTCCTCCGATGCTAATTGCAAGAGAAGTTGCAATAGCAGATGCGGAAATATTAACAATATTGTTTCCTACTAGGATGGCACTTAACATTTTAGGCATATCAGCTGTAACTTTCACTACGCGAGCTGCCCGCTTGTTGCCTCCTTCTGCTAAAGATTGGATTCGAATCTTGTTTGCTGTTGTTAATGCTGTCTCCGCAGATGAAAAAAATGCGGAAAGTAGCAACATCAAAATAATACTAATTAATTGTATCGCGACACTGGGGTCCACTTTAATCACTCCTTTTTTGTTTTTTTGTAAATTATTACAGAATAATAATATATGAAAATCGCAGTATTTGCAAGCTTCTCCTAAAAATCAGTCAGATTTGGCTTGCGTTTTTCTAAGAAAGCATTCATTCCTTCAGCTTTGTCTGATGAAGAGCAGCTTAAGCCAAATAGATTTGCCTCAAGTTCTACACCAGAACGAATGTCCATGTCCAATCCGAGATTGATAGCCGATTTTGCAAGGGAGACAGCGTAAGTACCATTGGAAGCAATTTGCTTTGCCATGGTAAGACAGTAATCCATTAATTCTTCTTTTGGTACTACATGATTCACTAATCCAATTCGATATGCTTCCTCAGATTTGATGTTTGAACCAGTGAATATCAGTTCTTTCGCACGTCCTTTTCCAATTAGACGTGCTAATCTTTGGGTACCACCAAAACCAGGAATGATTCCTAACCCCACTTCAGGCTGTCCAAATAATGCACGATCCGATGAGATTCTGATGTCACATGCCATTGCAAGTTCACAACCTCCACCTAGTGCAAATCCATTAACGGCTGCAATTGTAGCCTGAGGAAGATTCTCTAATAAAAAGAAAGTTTCGGCAGCCAGTTTACAAAATGCACGTGCCTGGGCAGCAGAAAAATGAACCATTTCTGAAATATCTGCGCCTGCAACAAATGATTTTTCGCCATCGCCAGTAAGGATTACGACCCGAATATCTTTTCGACTTGTAATATCTTCAAATAAAGTATGAAGCTCAGTAAGGGTTTCTGTGTTTAGTGCGTTGAGTGCTTTGGGTCTTTGAATGGTAATGGTTGCGATTTCGTCTACAACCTGAAATGCTAAATTATTCATAAAAGCCTCCTAATAATGATAGATGTAATGTTAAAATTAATGTAGTACAACTACCAGCGAATGTCAATGTTTCTGCTGTTCGTATCTTAAAAAACGCAACAATCGATGGACATAATTATTATTGTTACCGTTTGAAAAAATCGCAGAGGATGATATAATACAAAAAAACGATGATGAGGTGACAAATGAAAAAGGAAGTAAGGCAACTACTCAATTGGTTTCAAGATAATAAAAGAAGCCTTCCATGGCGGGACAATAAGGAGCCATATCGAATTTGGGTTTCAGAAATTATGCTACAACAAACAAGAGTAGAAGCGGTGATTCCTTATTTTAATCGATTTATGGATCGTCTTCCAAATGTAGGAGAACTCGCACTTTGTCCAGAAGAGGAATTGTTAAAGTTATGGGAAGGTCTGGGATACTATAATAGAGTGCGGAATATGCAAAAAGCCGCAATTCAGATTCAAGATGAGTTTCAGGGGGAGTTTCCTAACAGTAAGAAAGAACTGGAGCTGTTAAGTGGTATCGGAAGTTATACTGCGGGAGCAATTGCGTCCATTGCTTTTGGAGAGAAGGTCCCTGCCGTAGACGGTAATGTGCTAAGGGTATGGATGAGATTACATAATAAGTCTGACGACATTGCAAAGCAAAGCACGAAAAAAAATGTGGAAAGCGAGATCATGGACTGGATACCTAAGGAATCCCCAGGGGATTTTACGCAGGCCATGATGGAATTAGGTGCAACAATTTGCGTTCCAAATGGAGCGCCGAAGTGCGAACAATGTCCAGTGATTGATTTTTGCGAGAGCAAAAAAAAGGGAACAGAACGAACGTTGCCTGTAAAAGCTAAATTAAAGCCACGTAAAATACAAAACAAAACAATTTTGGTTATCCAAAAAGGAAATCGGGTTTTGCTGAAAAAAAGAAAAGCGACAGGTCTTTTGGCAGGTTTATATGAATTTTTGAATAAAGATGGGGTTTTAGAGGAAGATGAAGTTCTTGCTTATGTTCAAAAACAGGGATTTGATTCTTTGAGAATTGTTCCATTAGGAGAGGCGAAGCACATTTTTTCTCATATCGAATGGCACATGAATGGATATTTAATTAGAATCGATGAAACGAAACCGGACGGAAAGTGGCTGTTTGCAGATATTGATGAGCTGGATCATAGATATGCAATTCCGACAGCTTATCAGGCCTACCGGAAACAAATTCGAAAAAAGTTACGATAACTAAAAACCGTACAAGCACTTGTCGACAGTGTTTGTACGGTTTCTTGTTTCGCGTATGAAAAAATAAGTTAAAAAAATTTGGAGGAACTCTGCTGTAAAACAGAGTTATGAAAAAGATAAGTTAATTATAAAAAGGAAATGTG
>JAGOGN010000219.1 GCA_017996675.1 Lachnospiraceae bacterium
ACGAATCGTACTGTCGGTTGAGTACACGCATCACTACGCTAACTACTCCCTCTTATCGAAAAAAATATACCATAATTTGAGAGCAGTGTCAAACAATAAACTGAATTACTGATGATGAATTACTACTATTTTCGGAGTCCCAAAAGAATTATGCTATATTATCAATTATATTTAATTCTAAATTAAATGATATCTCTCCAACATTTCTTCTACCATAGTTCCTGAAATCTTTTTCATGACTTTTTTCGCAACCAGTTCTTCCTTTAATGGCAACTTCATATCTGTAAGCTTTCTTCCATCCATCATCTTAGAAGTGGAATCCAATAATACCCGCACATCATAACAAGAATTGAACACTTCTGGTACGCCACGATCTACGTTCAATAACGTATATACCGCTTCCATTCCTGTTCGTACAGAATATTCTGTTGTAAATACAGTATCCCGCACCGTATCCGCAAACTGACCAATGAATGCAAAGTTAACAGCTCCATCTGGAACTACTTTTGGTCTGTCCCCTTTGGCTCTTGGCATAAAAAATGCAGTAATATAAGGCATCATACATGGGATGGTGTGTGCTGATTTGGTTGCAAGGGATACAATATCCTGTTCTGGTACTCCCATGTGATAGAGCCACTCTTCACAAATTTCGATTCCTGTACAGTCTTTCATTGCTTTCTTTACATAATTACCTGGAACATCTGTATAAAGGCCATAAATCCATCCAACTATCTGGTCACTTGGCTGGGACTTAAAATGTGGCTGTCGGTTAAAGGTATAACTTAATAACCAGTTAGAATCCTTAGCCGTTACAATTCCTCCTGTTACCACTTTTCCAGAAAATGGATCTCTCTTACAAATTTTTTCCAAATAGGCAGGTATCTTATCATCCAAAGTGGTAACCGTTGCAGACTCCCAATTGGTAGCATGAATATCCGAACAGAACTTTTCCGGGTGACCAAATTCATTACTTTGAACAGCAATTTTTTTCCACAATTCCCAACATCCACCTTCGCCAGGTTTGGTAGTCATCTGTGGTGCATGTTGATCGTCTCCTAACGTAGAATTCTCTGTACAGCTTCCATTTGTGATGAATACAAGGTCGTCTTCTACTAAATTAATTGTTTCTTTGTTTCCTTCATGGACACACTGAATCTGTTTTGCAATCTTTTTGGAACCATGGAATTCAAATAGAACATTTGTAACCTTTGTATCATATTGGAACTGCACCTGATGTGCTTTCAAATATTCTACCATTGGTAAAATCAACGATTCATATTGATTATATTTCGTAAATTTTAATGCAGAAAAATCCGGTAATCCTCCAATATGATGAATGAATCTTTGGATATATAGTTTCATTTCTAACGCCGAGTGCCACTTCTCAAAAGCAAACATGGTCTGCCAATACAACCAGAAATTGGATTTGTAAAATTCTTCATCAAAAATTTCATCCATTGATTTATTATACAAATCTTCATCTTTTGTCATAAATAACCGCACAATCTGCATCGCAGCTTTGTCCGAAAGAGTAAACTTTCCGTCCGTGTGAGCATCTTCACCACGATTCATAGTAGCTCTCATAAGAGAGTAATTTGGATCTTTTTTATTTAAATAATAATATTCGTCTAGTACCGACTGACCTTCTGTTTCAATAGAAGGAATCGAGCGAAATAAATCCCATAAACACTCAAAGTGATTTTCCATCTCTCGTCCACCACGTACAATAAATCCTCTTTGGGCATCTTCGATACCATCACAAGCACCACCAGGCAAACTTAACTCCTCCAAAATATGAATATGTTCGCCCTTCATTTGTCCATCCCTCACTAAAAAGCAAGCTGTTGCCAGACTAGCTAATCCACTACCTACTAAATAAGCCGACTTTCTGTCGACGCCTTCTGGTTTCAGTGGTTTTGCAAATGCCTCATAATTTCCATTAGAATAATACATCTGTATGTCCTCCTTTAATTTTGATAGGATAACCATACTCTTTTCCCAAATCAGAAACTATAGACAATCAAAAACCCCTGACAAAAATTTTGACAGGGGTGCTCATGTGTAGCAATTTTAGACAAAACAACTACTTTGTTATAAGTTTGCATCTTTTTCATATTTTTCCAGCGCCTTTTTCATATCACCCTGGATCAATATTCCCAGATGATAAATAATTTCGTCTGGATTCTCCTTCATACCAGTTCGAATCCACTCCAAAACAATGCCAACAAAGGCATATTTATAAAAATCAGCAATGAACTTCTTGTCAACTGGTCTAACATCCATTCCCATTGCCAGTTCATTGACAACCGACATTAATAAGTCAAACGTCTCTTCATATAAAAATCGTTCCAAATGAGGTTTACAAACCGAATGATAGACACTCGATACAAAGTCTTTATTTTCTTCTACATAATAAAAAACTCTTAAGTAACCATTCTTCCATGTGTCATAGGTCTTATTTCCGTCAATCGCATTGGTACTTTCACACTTAAAGATCCACTCCACCAAATCGAAGATATCCTTAAAATGATAATAAAATGTTTGACGATTAATCTCGCAGTCTTCAGCCAGGTCAATCACTGTAATTTTGTCCAGACTTTTTCGTCCTGATAATTTCTTTAATGAAGCTGCTAATGCTCTTTTCGTAATTTGCGACATGGTCTATTACTCCTTTGTCTGCCATTTATGAACAACAAATAAAATAACCAATAGAATAACTGTGGCGGCACACATTCCTGCACCAATCCATAAATATACTTTTGTTTTTAAGATTCCATATAGTAAAATAAAAACTAACGTAAAGGAAAACATAAGTCGGTCAATAACCTGCCACACTAGCAGACGGTCCTTCTTATTATCCAACTGATCTATAACTTGTGTCTGTCTACCCTCTTTTTCATATTTTGCAGCTCGGGCAGCCGTCCATAAACTAAAAATTCCTGCTAAAAAAAGAATGATTGCTGCATATAGAATTCGTTTCTCGTATCCTCCTTGTAGAATTGCCAAAAGGCAGACCAGTGACAGCACAATTGCTGTTCCACCTGTAATATAATTTTTTATGTGCATCATTGGATGATTACCAGATTTCATCTTGATTCCTCTCTTTCAGGTTTTCTACGCCAATTATAGCACACTCCATTAAACCATATCAATTTATATATAGAATTTTCAAACGGCTCCCCAGTCTTGAAACAATTTCATTTGTAATACTACCACATTCATAC
>JAGOGN010000220.1 GCA_017996675.1 Lachnospiraceae bacterium
AATATTACAAATTGTGCATATTTCTGATAACTGGAATGACCGTTTTCCTTGTGATTTCAACTATATATCCGAACGGAACCTATTTAAGACCAGTCGTTTTTGAAAGAGATAATATTTTTGTAGATGCGGTAAAGTGGCTATATTCCACGGATACCCCTACAAACTTATTCCCAAGTATTCATGTATATAATTCTTTGGCAATTCACATTGCCGTCAGCAAGAATGAGAAATTAAAGAATAATAAACTTGTTCTGCACGCATCCAGAATTATGATGAGCAGCATCATTCTCGCTACTGTATTTTTAAAGCAACATTCCTTATTTGATGTTATTACTGCTTTTGCCTTAGCAGGCCTGATGTATGTGTTACTTTACACACCAGCATGGGTTCGTGATTTTATGCAACCTGATCGAACTTCAAAGGAAATTAAAATGTAACGAATCAAAGAAGCTATTTGTCCGCATCGATTTGAGTTAACTTCTCAATCTGCTGGCGAATAGCTTTTTCTTCCTGTTTCGCCTTTTCGATTAAGATAGCTTCATTCAGGGAAAGCATTTTATTATCCAGCATGGATACAATTTCGGCACATTCCTGTAGTTCATGACTAATATAAGAAGGAGCATTTCCTTCGAATTTATAATAAATCTTATGCTCCAGACTTGCCCAGAAATCCATGGCAATGGTTCGTATTTGAATTTCGACCTTCGTCTCGACTGTACGATCTGAAAGAAATACCGGAATGGAAATGATCATATGAAAGCTTTTATATCCACTTGGTTTGGGATTCTTCATATAATCCTTGATTGAAATAACGGTAAGATCATTTTGTCGTCCAATCATATCCGCCATTCGATAAATGTCAGACGTAAAGGAGCAAACAAGTCTTACACCAGCGATATCTTCCACATACCGGACCATATTTTCAATGGTAGAATCATATCCTTTACGCTTCAGTTTCTGAACTATACTTTCTGGTGTTTTTAATCTGAATTTGATATTTTCAATTGGGTTATACTTATGCACATGCTGAAATTCATCATTTAGTATTTCCAGCTTTGTTGTAACTTTTTTTAATGCAGAATTATACAAAAGCATGGCTGTTTTCCAACTATCCACATCATCTTTCAACATATCTTCCATTTCCATTTATCGTTCCCCCGTTTAATCTTCCTCAATGACGTGCAGTTCTAAATAATCAAAAGGTATGGTCTCAATAAAACTGTCCTGATAAAACCTTGTTTTAGAAACCTTTTGAAATTCCGTTATATTTCCATCCAGCCAGATTGGTTTCTCCAAATCAAATTCATATGCCAGATATTCGATTCCCTGAAAGACTTTATGTGTTCTGGTATCTTCCTGGTCCGATTCAAATACACAATCTCGAATCAATCGATTATCCTTAAATATTTTTCCCCATAATCGAAACATGATGTATCCTCTCCTGTTCACAATACTTAAATTATACCAAAAATTATTCTGATTTACAAACCTAAATAAGCCCCAGACATAATTGTCCAGGGCCCGCCTTATTTTCTTTTTCTCTTAATTTCATACATAAAAAGTGCTGCGGCAATTGCTGCATTTAAGGACTCTACACTTCCTTCCATTGGAATTCGAACCAATTCATCCGCCGAATCAGCTAATTCCTCTGACAGACCATTACCTTCATTTCCGATCAATATACCCGTCAGACCAGAATATTCCAGTTCCTGGTACTCTTTTTTTCCACGAAGGTGGGTAGCAACGACATAAACACCTTGTTGTTTTAATTCTTCTACGGTTTCCATTAGTGATTCGCTAATGACATGCGGTACCCGATAGATCGAACCCATAGTAGAACGGATTGTTTTCGGATTATATAAATCCGCAGTGTCCTTAGAAAGAATCACTCCACTAATTCCAGCTCCCTCACCTGTACGAATCATCGTCCCCAGATTTCCAGGATCCTGAATTCCGTCCAGAATCAGAATACAACCTGCTGTTCTACTATTAAGAATATCCTGGATAGTATAAGTTCTTTTTTGAACAATTGCCAGAATTCCCTGTGGTGTCTGAGTATCCGACATTTTTTGAAAAATCTTATCCTCTACCACCTCATATGCGCAATTCTGGCTCATCGGATGCTTTAAATAATCTTCCTCGAATGCAGAAGAAATATAAACAGCCTCGATACGATCCAAAGGAGTTTCCTGGACCATTCGGATTCCTTCTACTACGAATAATCCCTGTTTCTTTCTTGCTTTCGAACTAGAGATTAACTGTATCACATTTTTTACCTGTTTGTTGTCACTGCTGCTAATCATACTTCTCCTGACTATATGGCAAAAGATTTATAAATATCATATTGATATTCTGAAATATCTTTTGTCATTAATAATGCATCATCTATATCTAAGTCCGTAAATTCACCTTGCTTATGAACTACAACACGGTTACTCTTACCCTGACATAATAAATCTACTGCCAAAGCTCCCATGGTAGATGCATACACACGATCTTTACAGCTTGGGCTTCCCCCTCTTTGCATGTGACCTAAAATAGTAGCTCTGGTTTCCATCCCAGTTGCTGCTTCAATTCTCTTTGCCATACTGACAGAATGTCCAATGCCTTCTGCATTAATAATAATATGATGCTTCTTGCCTCTTTTACGATTTTCTATAATATGATTCACAAGCTTCTGTTCATCATAATCATATTTTTCCGGGAGCAGGATATCTTCGGCTCCGCAGGCAATTCCGCACCACATTGCTATAAATCCGGCATTTCTTCCCATTACTTCGATAATACTACATCTTTCATGCGAAGTGGAAGTGTCACGAACCTTATCGATTGCCTCCATTGCTGTATTCACAGCTGTATCAAATCCAATTGTATAATCGGTGCAGGCAATATCTAAATCAATCGTGCCTGGAACACCAATGGTATTAATTCCCAGACCAGCAAGCTTTTGCGCTCCACGGAAGGAACCGTCACCACCAATTACGATGATTCCGTCAATGCCCATCTCCTTACACACCTGCGCTCCCTTTTGCTGACCTTCAGGAGTCTGAAATTCTAAACATCTTGCGGTCTGAAGAATGGTACCTCCTCGTTCTATTATATCTGAAACATACCAAGGTTTCATTTCTTCTACTTCACCTTGTAGCAGACCCGCATATCCTCTTTTAATTCCTACTACATTCTTTCCTTGCGCAATTCCTCTACGTACAAC
>JAGOGN010000221.1 GCA_017996675.1 Lachnospiraceae bacterium
GCTTTGGATTTTCACAGATTACTCTGATGCTTCCTTTTCTTTTAATAACTTTGCATTTTTCGCAAATAGGTTTAACTGATGATCTTACCTTCACAGCAAATCCTCCTTTCCCAAAACTGCCCCTTTCATATAATAATTAGGGTTTGTTTTCAAAAGTGTCCGACTAACATTGTATCACAAGACGCTTTTGTTTGCAAGGAAATATATTAATATTTCCTATTTATCTCTCCAGATAATTCGTCCTTTTGACAAATCATATGGTGATAGCTCAATTGTAACCTTGTCTCCTGGTAAAATACGAATAAAATTCATTCTTAACTTACCGCTGATATGTGCCAGTACTTGGTGTCCATTTTCTAACTCTACCTGAAACATGGCATTTGGAAGTTTTTCAATTACTTTTCCTTCAACTTCGATCACATCGGTTTTTGACATTTGCATTCCTCCTGATTGTATTATTTACTTTTCTATTTGAGTCCATCCAGAATTTCCTCTTCTGTCAGGGTTAATATCTCTGGGCGTCCTTCTGTCACTAAAATAGTATTTTCATAATGGGCGGACAGGCTTCCATCTGCTGTTACCACTGTCCAGTCATCGTCTAGCCACTCAACTTCATAAGTACCGATATTAATCATCGGTTCAACTGCAAGCGTCATTCCGCTTTTTAATCGGACACCTCGTCGGTGCTGGGCAAAGTTCGGAATTTGCGGTTCTTCATGTAAATGTGTTCCAATTCCATGTCCTACCAAATCCTGCACAATTCCATAACCAAATTGTCGGATATAGCGATCAATTTCATTGGATATTTCATGAAGATGATTTCCGTCTGTCGCATATTGAATACCTTCAAAGAAACACTGTCTGGTTCGTTCAATGAGCAACTGCGCCTCTTGAGAAATATTACCTATTCCATGAGTCCTTGCTGCATCTGAATGATATCCTTTGTGAATCAGGCCGATATCCAAGCTTACAATATCGCCTTCTTGGATGATGCAATCTGCTCTTGGAATTCCATGAACGACTTCATCATTTACAGATACGCAAATCGATGCCGGATAACCATTATAATTTAAAAATGATGGGATACAATTACGTGTACGAATCATTTTTTCTCCCAGTTTATCTATCTCTAAGGTAGACATTCCTGGGCGTAACGCATGACCTAATTCCTGATGCACTTGAGCTAAAAGCTTTCCAGCTTCTCTCATGATTTCAATTTCTCGTTCTGACTTTATTGTTACTGCCATTTTACTCTCCTAAAACCTTTACAATCTGGGCGAAAACCTCATCCAAATCTTTTGTTCCGTCTACAGAATGAAGGATACTTTTGCTTTGATAATACATTATGAGGGGTTTTGTTTGCTCATGATAAACTTTCAGTCTCTGAAGTACAGTTTCTGGTTGATCATCATCTCTCAAAACCAATTTTTTTCCGCAGCGATCACAAATCCCTTCACATTTTGGAGGCATGGAACTCAAATGATACGTTGCACCACAGTCCAGACAAGCCCTTCTACCAGCCATTCGTTCGATAATAAACGGATCTGGGACATCAACATCCAATGCAAAATCGATGAATTCATCTATTTTTATCAGAGCTGCATCTAGCGCTTGTGCCTGAGGAATGGTACGTGGAAATCCATCCAGTATGTAGCCATTGCTGCAGTCTTCCTGCTTTAATCGATCTGTAACAAGGTCCACAACTAATTCGTCTGGAACAAGTAATCCCTGGTCAATAAAAGCTTTTGCTTTTTTCCCAAGAACGGTTCCCTCTTTAATATTTGCACGAAAAATGTTCCCTGTGGATATATGTGGAATCTTATATTTCTCGCTAATCTTTTGAGCCTGTGTCCCTTTGCCTGCGCCAGGCGCTCCAAGCATAATAATCTTCACGGAATTTCTCCTTCCTATTCCTGCTTTCTCCTTAAGCAAGAATAGATTACACGCAGTCTTACCCCCAACGGTAAAACTGCGGTAATCTTACTAGTTAGTCGTTTAAAAATCCCTTATAGTTTCTTACCAGCATGTGTGATTCAATCTGCTTAATTGTTTCAATTACAACACCTACAACGATGATAATAGAGGTTCCGCCAAATGATACTGATGCTTTAAACACTCCATTAAATATAATTGGAACGACTGTGACACAAATTAAACCAATTGCTCCTATAAAAACGATATAATTCAGGATTTTTGTCATGTACTCACTCGTTGGTTTTCCAGGTCTTATACCAGGTATAAAACCACCCTGTTTTTTCATATTATTCGATATTTCTAACGGATTAAATGTAATCGATGTGTAGAAATATGCAAAAAAGACAATCATTAAAATGTAAAGCAGCAATCCAATTGAATACATTGGTTTACTTGGGTTACACCAGTTATTCTGAGATAATCCAGCAAGGATATCAGCTCCAATACCTGTTCCACCTGATTTTCCAATCATTTGTGCAATTACAACCGGAGTGGTCATAATTGATTGTGCAAAGATTACAGGAATAACTCCTGCTGTATTTACACGTAATGGAATATGTGTCGACTGTCCTCCAACCTGTTTACGTCCCTGAATCTTCTGGGAGTACTGCACTGGGATACGTCTTTCACCACCCTGAAGTAAAATAACAAGAACGACTGTTCCTATGATTACTCCCAAGATGACTATTGCCGCAACAGTAGCATTACCTACATTTTTACCAACAATGAACTGCTTCCATAAAGAAGCAAGATCATTTGGCATACGTGAAATAATGTTGATGACCAAAACGATTGAAATACCGTTTCCGATACCTTTTTCCGTAATTCTTTCGCCAATCCACATTAATGCTGCAGATCCAGCTGTTAAAGCTACAATAACGGTAGTAACCGTTAAAGCATTATATTGTGTTAAATATCCACTGCGTCCGAAACCAATTGCTATTGCAAATGATTCGATCAATGCTAATCCAACTGTAACATAACGCGTAGCTGCAGCAATTTTCTTTCTTCCTTCCTCACCATCTTTCTGAATTTCAGAAAGTTTTGGTATCGCTATCGTAAGTAGCTGCATGATGATGGAAGATGTGATATATGGTGTAATGTTTAATGCAAATACTGACATCTGTAAGAAAGAACCACCTGTGATGGCGTCAAAAAAACCAAAGCCTTCACCTGCATGACTATCAAACCACTGTTTGAAAAGATCCCCGTTTACACCAGGTAGTGGAAGTTG
>JAGOGN010000222.1 GCA_017996675.1 Lachnospiraceae bacterium
TGAAGCAATGAATCAGATGATTGGATCTAGCGCAACTTCTCTTTCCTCCATGTTGAATAAGATGATTGACACTAGCCCACCCATGGCACATTTAGTGGATTTAGGTGGAGATGTTGATGAATCACAAATTGATGAGTTTTTAGCAGGACGATTTGTTAAAATATCCTTCCGAATGGAAATTGGAAATCTTGTTGATAGTGAAATCATGCAGTTGTATCCATTTTCTTTTGCAAGAGAGATGTATAATAACATAGCAAAAAATATGGATGTAGATGTGAGTGCGATGAGAATAAATGAGGAAGAGAAGAAACCAAATCCACAACCTCAGCCAATTAGTAATCAATCAATGGATCAAAATATAGATAATCAGCAAATGATGGGACAACCGATGATGGGACAACCAATGATGGGACAACCAATGATGGGACAACCGATGATGGGACAACCGATGCAATACACAAACATGCAAATGCAACAACCGGTTAATGTTCAGGCTGCACAGTTTCAAACATTTAGTTCCGATTATGCACCGAATAGTCAAAGAGAAAACATTGATCTAATTATGGATGTTCCGTTGGAAGTAACGGTCGAGCTGGGAAGAACCAGTAAATCCATTAAAGATATTTTAGAATTTGCACCTGGTACGATTGTTGAATTGAATAAAGTTGCTGGAGAACCGATTGACATTCTTGTGAACGGCAAGTATGTTGCAAAAGGTGAGGTAGTAGTTATTGAAGAAAACTTTGGTATACGTATTACTGACATAATTAAAAACTAGTGACAATTTGTAGTATATATTGAAGGAGAGAAAAAATGGCAAAAAATATTTTAATTTGTGATGATGCAGCTTTTATGAGAATGATGATTAAGGATATCCTGACAAAGAACGGATATGGAATTGCAGGAGAAGCTGAAAATGGAGTAGTGGCAATTGACAAATACAATGAAACGAAGCCGGATCTAGTGTTGATGGATATTACAATGCCAGAAATGGATGGAATTCAGGCTCTTAAGAAAATAAGAGAGAATGATCCAAGTGCATTGGTTATTATGTGTTCAGCAATGGGACAACAAGCAATGGTTATTGAAGCGATTCAGTCAGGTGCAAAGGATTTCATTGTTAAACCTTTTCAGGCAGATCGCGTTTTAGAAGCGGTTAAGAAAGTAGTGGGATAATTGAAACAGTTTCTTTTACTAAATGCCAGCATGGATAGTATTGTGCAATTTATAACAGCATGTTTAATATTTGTTTTTGTTCTTGTTATTTGCATCTTTACTACTCGTTTCGTTGGTAATTTTAACAAACAGCAATATTCGAATAAAAATATTCAAATCATTGAAACCATTCGAATGGCAAATAACAAATATATTCAACTTCTTTTGATTGGGGAAGTTTATTTGGTTGTGGCAGTTTCAAAGGACTCGATGAATGTACTCGCTCAACTGACAAAAGAAGAACTACCAGAAATTGTGAAGGCTGGTGCATTTGATAATCAACCTTCATTTTCGGGTGCAATGAAAGAAAGTTTTGAAAGTATATTTGAAAAAATGAAAAAGAAGTGATTTAGGAGGTAGTCGTGAAGAAGAAACTAAAGAAAATATGTAAGATTTCTTTGCTCCTGGCCACCTTTTTTTTGACGGTAACAGTCGCACTTTCGCAAAAAAATACTACTTATGC
The DNA here is from genome assembly GCA_017996675.1 of Lachnospiraceae bacterium. The sequence continues at coordinate 1,679 of JAGOGN010000222.1, forward strand.
ATCGCAATTGCCTTCGGGGCAGACGGATACTAGTAATTCATCCAATACAACGCGAACACCAGGAACCGTCGATTCAGCTGCAGATAATAATAATGGATTATCTATTTCTTTTCAAAATGACAGTGGACAGGTTTCAGGAACTGTAAAAATATTCTTGGTGCTAACGATTCTTTCTTTAGCACCATCGATTTTGATTATGGTTACTTCGTTTACCAGAATTATTATTGTACTGCATTTTTTACGACAAGCTATTGGAACACAAACAGCTCCACCAAATCAGGTTTTGGTGGGTCTTGCACTGTTTTTAACTTTGTTTATTATGTCTCCGATCTTTATAAAGATCAATAACGATGCAATTAAGCCATTAGATCAGGGAAAGATTACGCAGGAACAAGCTTTTGAAAAAGGTTTGATGCCATTAAGAGAGTTCATGTATGGACAAACACAGAGTAAAGATTTGGCTCTTTTTTGTGACATATCAAGAACAGATTATCCAAAGACGGAAAAGGAAGCATATCAGTTACCAATTACAGTTGTGATTCCAAGTTTTATCATAAGTGAGTTGCGAACTGCTTTTATTATAGGATTTTTAATTTATATTCCATTTATAATTATTGACATGGTTGTTGCATCAATTTTAATGTCCATGGGTATGATGATGCTCCCGCCTACGACGATATCATTGCCATTCAAAATTCTACTATTTATTTTAGCAGATGGATGGAATCTGGTAATCGGAAGTTTAGTGAAAACCTTCACATAATCTAAGGTTGTTTTTTGAAAAGAGGATAAAAATATGATTACAGAAGGACAAGTACTCGATATTGCCCGCGATACGATTTACAATATTATTCTTGTATCCGCACCTCTGTTAATTGTTTCTTTGATTGTCGGACTGGTCATCAGTATTTTTCAGACAGTAACATCAATTCAGGAGCAAACATTAACATTTGTGCCTAAAATTATAGCTGTTTTTATTGGAATGCTGATTTTTGGATCATGGATGATGAATATCATTACAACATTTATGGAGAATTTGTGGGGAAATTTTAGTATTTATTTACGATAAAAATAGAATGATTGATAACAAGGTAAAAAGATGATTACATATGATTTTAATTTGCAAACATTTGAATATTTTTTACTGATACTTGCGAGAGTTGCGTCGTTTGTTTATGTGGCTCCATTTTTTGGGATGAACAATACACCGGGTAGAGTGAAGATTGGTTTTTCTTTTGTAGTGTCACTTTTGCTATATCAAGTGATTCGTCCAAAAACTGGTCTTGATTATGCCGGTGTTTTTTCTTATGCGACTTATGTAATTCAGGAAGTATTATGTGGTTTATTTATTGGTTATGCAGCCAATGTTTGTCAGACGATCATTCTTTCTGCCGGTAAGTTAATAGATATGGATATTGGATTATCCATGGCAAGCGAATACGATCCAATGACGAAGTCGGAATCCAGTGTGGTTTCCAATATGTATAATTATTTAGTGATGATACTATTAATGGTTACCTATATG
>JAGOGN010000223.1 GCA_017996675.1 Lachnospiraceae bacterium
ACCGCATCTGCCAAAAACATTAGCATTAAGAGCTGAATAAATGCCTGACCTACGAATAGCAAAACTCCCGCCACCCCAATCCAGGTCATCGAACTAGTGGGTGCAAAAAAGAACACCACATATCCAGATACCACTAGGCAGGTTGCTATTAGGTAAAACTTCTTTCGCTCCATTCTCTTACTAATCACTGGGAAGAATAAAAGCGCTGTAATCTGAGAAACTCCTAAAATAGCTGCAAAAATCGGATACATATTCTCATCCCCATATGCATATTTAAAGAAATACTGACCAAAACTTGTTGTAGTTACATATCCAATCATGAATAAAGCCATGGAAATTGCGGTATACAGTAATTGGTCATTCTTAAATATGACACCTACCATTTGCTTTAAGGTAGTATGTTCCTGTTCCTTCGTTGAAACCGTCTCTTTTACCCCAAATAAAGTAATACACTGTCCAATCCACATTACGGTAACGACAATACAAGCGAAGGCAAGATACCCTTTTTGTAAACTGTGAAAATAATTTCCCAATGCTTTGGTAATTGGCATAATTCCTGCAACTACGAAAAACAAACCGATATTTGCACAAATTCGTGCAAAAGCGCCAATTTTTTCCCGCGTCTTTTGATCTAAACTTAAAGAAGGAAGCATGGACCAATAAGAAATATCATTGGTGGTAAACGTAATTCCCCAGATCAAATACAATACTCCAAAAAGTGCAATATACTGGCCATTGGTCACTCCAAAATCTGCAAACAGTAAAATCGTAAAGATTCCAGATGTAAAGGCGCCTACTGCAATCCAAGGTTTATATTTACCAAATCGACTCTTCGTATTATCTACAATCACGCCCATAATTGGATCATTAAATGCATCAAATATTCTACACGCCACCATAATTGCGGTAATCCACCACAAAGACGAGGTCGGAATATCCAATACATCGGTCAAATAAAAAAGCAAATACATACTAACCATTGAATAAAGCATATCTCTTCCAATTGTACCAAGTCCAAAAGTAAACCGATTTCTTTTGATGTCCATCTTCCTCTACCTCTACTCTTCTGTTTTTGTTGTCAGATATAAATTACTTCCAAAATCTCCAAATAAGCGGAGTTTATCATTATAGCCCGTGCCCAAATATTGATTATTTAATTGTATTCCACCTTTGAAACATTCTCCAGTTCCTTCAAATTCCTCCGTTCCTTCTTTCATACAATATACTTTATTTGCAGTTCGAAGAACCAGTCCCTCTGGTTTTAATTTAATCGGCAACAAATGTTTAACCAAACCACCAAACCGCTTAATATATAAACTCTGACTTTGAACCTTAGTCTGATACATTGCTTTTGCATCTAATCCAGTTACTTTTAAGTAATCATTGCTTTCTGCTGCCATGGATAACGTCTGATAAAAACCAGTAATTGCTTGTGATTGGTCCTCGTTGGTAACCTGCCATTGATATTTATTCTCTTTTCCTGTAGGAATTCGAGAAAATTTACCAAACTGTAGTAACTTTCGATGACGTTTATAAAAAGCAATCTGGTCTTTGACTTCCTTTTTTTCTACTTTAGAAAGATGCTTAAATTCTAATTCGTAACCCAACACGCCAAAAGCAGCCACATTAAAACGAGTTGACAAAGGCGTATCTCTTAGTGTTTGCTGGTGTGGTGCGCTGGATACGTGGGCTCCAAATGTACTTTGAGGGTACAGATAGGATAAGCCCTGCTGAATTTTCAATCGTTCAATGGGATCAGTATCATCCGATGCCCAGATTTGCTGTGAAAAGCAAAGCATCCCAAGATCGAATCGATTGCCTCCGCTGGAACAACTTTCCAATAATACATCCGGTCTGTTCCAGAATATCTCTCCTAATACACGATAAAATCCCATCATATAACGGTGATAAAATTCTCCCTGATTACTAATTGCGGTAGAAAAGCATTCGCTCATATGTCGATTCATATCCCATTTTACATAAGAGACCTTACAATGATCTAAAATAGCTGAGACTTCTCGAATAATATAGTCTTGCACTTCTGTTTGACATAAGTCCAAGATCAATTGATTTCTTCCTAATGTAGGCTCTTTTCCTGGAATTCGAACCGCATATTCCGGATGATTTCGATATAAATCACTATCCTCGTTGACCATTTCCGGTTCAAACCATAATCCGAACTTCATTCCCATCTGATTCAGCTGATTCGATAAATGCTCTAATCCATGGGGCAATTTCTTTTGATTGACTTGGTAATCTCCAAGCCCGGCCTTATCATTATTTCGTTTACCAAACCATCCATCATCTAAAACAAATAATTCTACACCCAGTTCTTTGGCCTGTTTTGCGAGCTGCAATAACTGATGTTGTGTAAAGTCAAAAAAGAACCCTTCCCAACTATTTACCTTTACTGGTCTTTCCTTCGTTCTCCAGTTTCCTCGAATAATATGGTTTTGAATAAAATGATGAAACTGTTGACTGGCACCATTCAAACCATCTGTACTAAAGGTCATGACAGCTTCTGGAGTTTCAAATTCTCCATCTGGTAAAAGTTCCCATTCAAAACAATGGTCATGAATTCCAATTTGAACACGCAGTAAATCCTCTGCTGTTCGTTCCACAACTCCTGCATGATTCCCACTATAAATTAGATTGTAGCCATAGACCCAACCTTGCTCTTCATTTGCTCCTTCTTCCGAAATTAAAAATCCAGGATTATGTCGATTACTACTGCCTCCCGTAGTGGAGCAATTTAGATGTATTCCATGAGAAATCTCCCTCACATGATGATGCGATTCCTTAATCCATCCTCCGTCAAACGTATGTAACTGATACCCCCGATTAGGAATATCCATTGACATACTATAAGCCCTTTTAATCCATCCACTCTTTTGACTTTGATTTGTTAGAATCACTCGTCTTGTAATCACATCCGACATTGGAAAGACTGTGTATACCAACTCTAATTTTAGCGCATTGGATACCTCCATCATCGTTATAATCAACGAATCGCAGTCACTTTCTCCACCATATGCGTTAGGAAGGCTTTTCGATGGATAACTACCTTTTTTGATTTCAAAAGATTGAAAAAGAAAATCATTTGCAAAGCTTCCATCTGGCATCTTCATTTCAAGAGGGCTATTTCGATAGTCTCCTCTTCCAATACCTGACCATTCCAGACAAAGATGGTCTAA
>JAGOGN010000224.1 GCA_017996675.1 Lachnospiraceae bacterium
ACGTACAAGTGATTGCACCAGATATTTCTTTAGATATTCAGGAATTAGGACGGAATGAATCTTGTTTGTTAATCGTAGCAAGGATATTTGTAGCAGAGGATTTAAAGAATGTGGATCTGGTTATTGCCGCAACCAATCAGGAGGATGTTAACCGTCACATAATGGAATTGTGTGATGCACAAAAGATATTAGCAAATAATGCTGGATCAAGAAGTACACAGGGAATCCATTTTGGATCTGTGATTCGAAGGGGACCGATTCTGATTGGAATTTCTACCAATGGCACAAGTCCCGCTCTAAATGCGCGAATTAAATCAGATATAGAAGAGCTCTTGCCAGAATACTATGAGAAGGTGGCGCAGTCGCTGGATCAATATAGAGAGTACGTTAATTTGAAGATTGACGATCAAGAATTAAGGAGTCAGATATATAAAAAGTTGGTTTATCAATCGATTCAACAAGAAGGAAACCTTTGCATTGAAGATGTGGAAAAAATAATGTTGGAGCAAACAGGAGGTCAAGTAGATGGAGAAAATTAGAATTGGAACCAGAAAGAGCTTACTTGCATTAGCACAGACGCAGTTAGTGGTGGATGAACTCAACAAGAATTTTCCAGATTTAGAGATTGAAATTATTACGAAGGTGACAAAAGGAGATGCGATTCAGGATAAAGCATTAAAAGAGTTTGGCGGTAAAGGTGTTTTTGTAGATGAGTTGGAAGAAGCGATTATAAGTGGTGAGCTAGACTTTGCTGTTCATAGCGCGAAAGATATGCCAATGGATTTTAAGGAAGGGTGCATCTTATGCGGATGTCTTAAGAGAGAGGATGCAAGGGATGTACTGGTGACCCGAAAAGGGGTACAGTATCGAAAATCAGACCAATTCCGAATCGGCACTGGAAGTCTAAGAAGATCCATTCAGCTCAATAGCTTTTTTCCAAAGGCGCAGATTGTAGAGATCAGAGGAAATGTTCCTACCAGACTGGAGAAACTGAACAAGGGGGAATATGATGCAGTTGTTTTGGCTGCTGCTGGCTTAAAAAGATTGGGTATCTATCAAAAAGAAGAATACAATTTTCAGTTTTTTTCCTGTGATTCTTTCGTTCCTGCAGGGGGACAGGGAATTATAGCAATTGAAGGGCGTAAAGGTGCTAGTCAGAATGATTATATTAAAGCGATTACACATGAGAAAAGTATGATCTGTCTGGAAGCGGAACGTGAAGTATTAAAGATTTTAGAAGCGGGATGTCACGAACCGATTGGCGTTTATGGACTGTTAATTGGAACGACTATGTCACTTCGAATGATGTGTGCATACAATAGTCGTGTGAATATTAGTTCGGTATCTGGAAAATTGTTTGAAGGGAAAGAACTGGCGCGAAAATTGGTGATTGGATAGGATAAACAGGGTGAAAAAATGAAGGGTAAAGTATATTTGGTTGGTGCAGGACCGGGCAATGTAGGATTATTGACCTGTAGAGGAAGGGAACTGTTAGAACAATGTCAGGTTGTTGTTTATGACCGATTGGCATCGAATCAGCTTTTGGATCTTGTTCCAAATGAATGTAAGAAAATAGATGTTGGGAAGAGAGTAGGAAATCATCCCTATTTACAAAGTGAGATTAATGAAATACTCGTTCAGGAGGCAAAGAACGGGTATTTTGTTGTACGCCTGAAAGGTGGAGATCCCTTTGTGTTTGGTAGAGGTGGAGAAGAGATTCAACGTCTTATGGAAGAACAAATTCCATATGAGGTGATTCCAGGAATTACCTCCGCAATTGCTGTTCCTGAGTGGGCAGGAATTCCTGTGACTCATAGAGGAATTAGCCAGAGCTTTCATGTTATTACAGGACACACAGCAGATGATCATGAAGGAATGGCGGAAGATATTGAAAAGCTTGCAAAGTTAAATGGAACTTTGATTTTTCTGATGGGTATCGGAAATCTAAAGAAAATTATCGGCGAGTTAATAATAGGCGGTATGGATGAAAGTACAGAGGTAGCAATCATTGAAAATGGAACACTACCAAATCAACGAATCACAAAAGGGAACTTACAATCTATTGTAAAGATGGCGAAAGAACGTAAAGTAGAAGCACCTGCTATTCTTTTGGTGGGGAATGTTGCAGCTTTGAATTTTGAAGGTGACCGAGACAAGCCAAAGAAAAGTGCACGCGTTGGGGTAGTTGGAACCAATCATATGTTTTCAAAAATGAAGCAATGCATGGAAAAAATAGGTGGAGAAGTCATTCAAATTGGAACGACCCAAATCCTTTCAAAAGAGTGTCCAAAGTGGGATTTATTTTGCAAAGAAATTCAGACGAAAGAACAATCTGAGCTGCAAGGGAAAAGGTGGATTGCGTTTACGAGTTCCAATGGAGTTGAACTGTTTTTTTCGCGATTAAAAGAGGAGAAAATAGATCATAGAGTGCTGGCAAATGTTCAGTTTGCGGTAATTGGAGAAGGGACAGGAAATAAATTACAAGAATATGGGTACAACGCGGATTTTATGCCAAGTGAGTATTGCGGTGAGTGTTTTGGTGAAGAATTATCTAAAATCATTCATCCTGAAGATTGCGTGTATTTGCCTAGGGCAATTGGGGGCAGCAGTGAGCTGATTCAAAAGCTCTTAGAGCGGACAGCACGAGTCGTTGATATGGGGATTTATGACCTGAGTCTAGACATAGATTTGGATGATAGTAGGAGCAAATTAAAAGAATGCGATTATCTAGCTTTTTTTAATAGTTCTACGGTCCACGAGTTCATGGAGCAATTAGAGGATAAAAGTACTTTGGAGCAGTTAAAAGTAGTTGCTTTAGGATTGAAAACTGCACAAGCGCTGGAGAAGTGGGGAATTACTGGACAGATTATCTCAAAGGACTGTCAAGTGGATGATCTTTGCATGAAAATCAGAGAGGATTATAAATAGAAATGGAACGTTTAAGAAGGTTAAGAGCAAATGAAACAATCAGAACTCTGGTCAGAGAGACCTCAATTCAGGCGGGGGATTTGATTTATCCCGTATTTGTAAGGGATGGAGAAAATTTAAAAACAGAAATCAAGTCAATGCCTGGAATTTATCAATTTTCGGTTGACCGGATTCATGAAGAAATTAAAAGAGCGATTGATAGTGGAATTCGAAGTATTATGATATTTGGTATTCCGGATTTTAAGGATGA
>JAGOGN010000225.1 GCA_017996675.1 Lachnospiraceae bacterium
CTCTTGCTCTAAGACTAAAATACTTACTATTATCTCCACCAACAATAACATGATCAATTAATGGTATCCCCATTAAATCTCCGACCTTTATCATCCTGTCAGTAAGCCTTACATCTGCCTTTGAAGGTTCAAGATTAGAACTGGGATGGTTATGGACAAGCATAATTCTCGAGGCATTACAAAGTATGCTGCTCTTAAATATTTCTCTTGGATGTGCCACTGTTTCATCAATTGCTCCAATACTTACAATGTTACAATTAATTGGTGTTCCATCTGTTTTCAAATTAATGACGCATAAGACTTCACGATCCATTTCACAGAGATATTTTCCAACCAGTTCTACAGCATCCTCTGGCTTTGTAATTGGATGCCCCGAGCATATCGGAGCATCTTTTACAAGCCGAATAGACACCACTTCAAGCTCGAAAGGATTTGTTAATGGAAGCGTTGACTTCTTGTTGCTCTTTTCCATCTTCTTCATGCTCCTTTCCAAACTCTATGTCAATTCTGAATTCACCATCTCTGCTATTTACAAGAGCCACCAATTCTTTCATTGTCATCTCCTGTTTCATAGCTACCTCCTATCGGGACTGTTCTTTTGTGTCATAAATTAACTTTGGTTCAGCCACAATTCCATCCAAACGTTTATTAGGAGTATCTGTAGCAAGCGATAGTTTTCTTAAATCTTTATCATAGTGATATACCTGATTTGATAATCTCTCATCTATTGAAACCTGATCCATATTGATTTCAGCTACCATCTGTGCTAATTCATTTGGATCACCCATTGATGAAGACACTGCAATTACTTCGTGCACAGATGAAGGCATAATATAGAGGTCGGTTTCCAGCTGTTCTGCAAGTTTATGAAGCTGATCTTCATAAAGCATAGAAATTGCACCGTTGATACCCCTGTCATTGCTAATGACCCACATGGTCTGTTCTGGTGGCATTTCCCCAATCATCATATCTGCAATTTCTGCTGGCATACCATCCTTCATAAACATATCTCTAATTACATCGTTCATACTTTTTACGGTAGGAGGGAACATTCTTCTGGTATTCTCTACCGCAAGCTTAAACATCTGCTCTTCTGTAAATCCTAGTCTTTCTGCTAATGCATTGCGAACCACCGTACTCTGAATGCCATCCATATCAGATTTTACTACCCATCTGTAGATCACTGATAAATCCTGGAACTTTCTATTTGGTGTATCTAAGAGCATATCTCTATTCTGTTCTGTATTAATGAGCTGAAAAACAATATTGTCCTTTGCCTCCTGCATATCAAGCACAGGAATAATCTCAGGAGCTTCTTTCATTGCACGTTCCATTCTCTCTGCCGCAGACTGCAATACTTCCTGTAAATCCTCGGTGGATTTATAGTGATCATACATATCGTTAATATAAATTGTAGGAGATATTCCTGCCCCTTCCCCTAATAAATTAATTGCGTCCATTGTCACATTTACTTTTTCTACTGGATGAACATCAACCTTCATACCCTGATACTGATCTGGCAGATAATCCATAAATTTCTCTGCTACTACTTCCTTAAAAATCTCATAATTCATCATATAATCTTTCTCCTTAATCTAAATTGTCATAGAGGAATCCTTCATCCTCATCGTTACCATAGTTTCTTTTATCCTTTTCCATCCACGTTTCTGCCAGCGCTTCAAGTGTTTCCGCATAAATTGGTGACTCCTGCTTTACTTTCTTTGGCTGTTCCGTTCCGATTGTAATTACAATCTCTACGGCACATTCTCCGTTCTGTAACGGAATGGTGCTCACTTTTACTTTATTCAACATTGCAACCTCCTTCTGAACAAAAAAATAAGAAGATATGGGTTATTGGCTCATATCTCCTAAGTTACATTTCGTGTGTATTAAGTTATTATTGCATTGGATTCCACGTTAAGGTGGAACCTTCTGGCATAATCGTATGTTTGTCAAACTGCCTCCTTTCCTCCTTGACGGATTTTTGAAATTGTTTAGGTATAACAAAAGCCGGGGATTTCTCCTCGGCTATGATATCACTTTCTTATTCTTTTCCACCTTGACAATTAGGACATTTGCGCTGCCATATATCTGTACCATTTGCATAATAAGTATGTCCACAGTGTAAACAATTCATATTGTAAAACCATTGATTATTATCTGTACCTAGTTTAGAACTTCGACCATTGTTCTGTTGATTATTTTTGTTTACATATCCAGAATCAGTCGATTTCAAATTTTTCAATTCTCCGCTTTCCTTACCATTAATACTCCCCATGTTTTCTCCTTCTTTCTCCGAAATATCTTTTGTGTCTTTTTTACCTATATTAAAATATTTAACAATATAAAGTACTATGAAAATGCTAGTAAGCAAAATTATTAAATACCAGAACTTTGTTATAATCCCAATAAGAATAAGCATTGCAATGGGAAATGTCACCTGTTCTGTCTTAAATCTATGCCTGTTGACTCTATACTGCTTATATCTTTGGTAAGATGAATCCGAACTTCTTAAACTCATATAACAGTCCTCCTTAGCCTTATTTGCTAACCAATATATACATATCCAAAGTGAAACTGAGATTTTGTAATTGCATTCCTAACACTTCCATCATCTTTTCTAAATTTCAGAGCTTCTGCTGTAATTTCAGTTTCTTCTTCAAGTTCAGTCAATTTGAACCATATTTTTCCTCTTTCTTGTACTCCAAACTCAGCTGGAATTGTGGATGGATCGCCCGGACAAGTAATCTCATCTCTTGAAGAAACAATTTCTTGAATTTTAGCGGAGTAGCACACATCATTAATTCCCATACCTAGCGCGAAAAGAATTTTAACAACTTCTCCAGACTTGATTGTTTGATTATAAAATTTTATTTTATCTTTCGCCATCCCTGTATGAAGGCTCATTGTACTAAACCAAGTATATCCATGTTGTTCAATAGCTCTCATATACGCCTGTATAGTCTCTTCACCATTCAATTCTTCGTCACTAGTAGAATATGCTGTTCCTAGTTTCATAAAAATGTAATCGTTAATTGCAGTATCGGCCTCTCTTGTAGTGATTAATTCCTTCGTCTTCGATATATTTAACGAATTTTTTAACAACTTCAGATAAAGTTCTTCTTCTTGAGCTATCATA
>JAGOGN010000226.1 GCA_017996675.1 Lachnospiraceae bacterium
AGGAGCTCTATGTGTGAAAAGCACGATGATAAGTGCAGTTTGTGGATACGGTGGACCTTGGTTATTCCCAGTATGGGCTGGATTTGTTTGAATTATATGAATTACCAATAAAAGACGCAGTGGATTAGTCAGATCCACTGCGTTTCATTTTGTAAAAATTATGATTTATGGTAGAAGAGATTCGTCCACTGCTTTTTCAGCAAATTCAAACATTTCATTTCCAATATGACAATACCCATGTGGATTCTTCTTTAAATAATCCTGGTGATATTGTTCCGCATTATAGAAATTGCGAAGAGGCTCACATTCAATCGCAACTTTCTGTCCAGAAGGTACTTCTAATTGGTTTAAAATGTCACGAATAATGACTTCTTCTGATGGTGAAGTGTAATAAATACCTGTTCGATATTGAGGACCAGTGTCGCCACCCTGTCGATTCACCGAATATGGGTCCACTACTTTCAAATACATGTCGATGATAAATGGCAAAGATACTTTCGTCTTATCATAACGTACTAAAACAGTTTCCGCATAACCAGTCTTTGATGTCTTCACATCCTCGTAGGTTGGATGGTCGATGTCACCATTTGCGTATCCAACAATTGTCTCCGTTACACCGTTGATTCTGGAAAAATATTCTTCCAATCCCCAAAAACAACCTCCTGCAAGATAAATCTCTCTGGAAAATGTTCGAGTTACCTCTTTCAGGGTCTCCCTGATTGGGATTTGTTGAGGACATAAACTTTCACACTTTCCACATTCAGTACAGCGGTTCGCACGTGCGTCGTCTTTTAAAAACATTTCAAATTGGCCACGTACAGCTGCAACGGAACCAAACATATGAGCTTGATTATAGTAATCGAAATTCTCTGGAATATTTACCCCAAATGGACAAGGCATACAGTATTTACAGTTGGTACAGTTGACTTTAGTCCTAGAAAGATAGATGTCTCTCACCTGCTGAATTAAAGAACGTTCTTTCTCGTCCAGCATGTGAGGCTTTGCTGCTGACGCTTCTTTTATATTATCTTTAATCTGATCAATCTGTCCCATTCCACTTAAAACGACTTTGACTTCCGGATAGTTCCATAGATAACGTAAAGCCCAACCTGCTGGTGAATGGTGAACTGGGTACGACTGCCAAATTGCATTTACGTCTTCTGGAACATTTCCAGCTAGTTTCCCGCCGCGCAAAGGTTCCATAATAATCACGTCAATTTCTTTCTCACTGGCATATTTTAAACCAGCTAAGCCAGCTTGATAGTCTTCATCCATGAAATTAAGCTGGATCTGACAGAAATCCCAATTGTAGGAATCAACGATTTTCTTGAATAAACTGAAATCATCATGAAAGGAGAAGCCAATATTGCGAATCTTACCACTGCTGATCGCTTTGTCAATGAAGTCAAAAACGCCTAATTTTACATAATTATCCCAATACTTCTGATTGAGAGCGTGTAAAAGGTAAAAATCAATGTGGTCTGTTTGCAGACGTTCTAGCTGTTCGTCTAAGTAACGATCCATATCCTGTCTGGTTTCAATCAGATAGGATGGTAATTTCGTAGCTAAAAAGACCCGTTCACGATAACCATCTGCAAGTGCTTTGCCAACCAGACCTTCACTCTTGCCATAGTGATATGGATAAGCGGTGTCAATGTAATTAATTCCCTGGTCGATTCCGTAACGAATCTGTCGAATTGCTTCTGTTTCATCGATTTCCTTCGGTGCATTTTCTAAAACAGGCAGGCGCATACAGCCAAATCCTAAAATAGAAACCGAATCCTTGTCTTTCCCCAAAGTTCTGTATTGCATTCTATGACCCTCCTCATTATAAATTTAATCTCATTATAGCATTAGCATACCAAAATAATAAAGTAAAAAAACTATAAAAAAAAGCCAGCCACGATTTAACTCGTGACTGGAATATTTTTTACAATGAAAGAAATACGCTATTCTGATTTCCAAAGACTGTGAAGATTACAATAAGCATAAGCTGCAACAACTTCATCGTCATCTGCTATGCAAAAATGAGCGATCGGTTCATCTGTAAATTTTAATTCTTTTCTCTGGTTACCATTCTTTGTTTCCAGAGCAATCCATTGAATATAATGAGGTTCTGTCATTGGATGTAAAACGGAACCTACAGTTACGGTTACTTTTGATCCTTCAACTGATACAACAGGAATATGCTTTTCTGTTGCTGCTTCTACAGTACCAGGAATAATCTCTTGCATCTTTTCTCCACAACATACTACATCAACTCCGGAACGATGAACATAAGCGATAATGTTGCCACAGTGTTTACAAAAATAAAAATTCATAATTTGTACCTCCTTTATGATTGGATTAATAGGTAACTTCATTATACCACAAATTTTAATAAAGAAAAGAGTCAGTCTTTTAGAATCTAATTGCAAAGAAGTAGGGGTATTTGCTATACTGTAAAAAGGAAAGTTTTTATATTGAAAGGGGATTGTTTATGAAAAGCAAAGGTTCGCGTCTCATCATTCGATTTGCATTGATTACGTTGGGATGCTTTATTTATGCAGCAGGTATTGCACTATTTTTGGATCCAAACAAACTGGCACCTGGAGGAACAACTGGTATTGCTATTATTATTAATAAGTTGACCAGTTTTAAGACAGGTACCTTAACATTGATGATCAACATTCCAATTCTTGCATTTGGATGGTGGAGATTCGGTACGAAATTCATTGTGTCTACAATTTATGCGACGACCATTTCATCTTGGTTCATGAACTTGATTACGGATTATGGAGTGAAACCTTACGGTTTGATTACAAAGAATCCATTACTTGCTGGTGCAGCAGGTGGAGCGATGATGGCAGTCGGAATGGCAATGATATTTAGACAGGGAGCGACTACCGGTGGAACGGATGTAATTGTACGCGCGCTGCGTCAGAAATTCAGACATGTGAAGAGTGGTACGATCTTTATTATCTCGGATGCAATGATTATTACCGCTGCTGCGATTGCGTTTAAAGATATCGAGGTTGCTTTATATGCGGTTATTACCGTTGTTATTAGCAATTTTGTACTGGACTCAGCGTTGTATGGTGGAGATAGTGCAAAGTTACTGTACATTATTAGTGAGCAATCGGATG
>JAGOGN010000227.1 GCA_017996675.1 Lachnospiraceae bacterium
TTATATATCTGACTCCTTAATTCTTGATCGTCAATCTTCAAATTAACGTACTCTCTATATTGATCCAGCGACTGCGCCACCTTCTCATAGTATTCTGGCAAGAGCTCTTCTATATCCGATTTAATTCGCGCATTCAAAGCGGGACTTGTGCCATTGGTAGAAATTCCAATCAGAATCGGTCCCCTTCGAATCACAGATCCAAAATGGATTCCCTGTGTACTTCTTGATCCCGCATTATTTGCTAATATCTTTTGTGCATCACACAATTCCATTATGTGACGGTTAACATCCTCCTGATTGGTTGCGGCAATAACCAGATCCACATTCTTTAAATCCTCTGCTACAAATATCCTTCTTACGATTAACAAACAAGATTCATTCCGTCCTAATTCCTGAATATCTAAAGAAATATCTGGTGCAATCACTTGTACGTTCGCACCATAGGAAAGAAATAGCTGCACTTTACGATATGCAACTTTCCCACCACCAACAATTAAACAATTCTTACCTTCGAGATCCATGTAAAAAGGATAATAACCCATAATCACCTACAGCATATATAGCAAAGCATTTACAATAGCAGCAGCTACATTGCTTCCACCCTTTCTTCCTTGTGCTACAATATAGGGAATCTGATCCTCAACTATCAGTTCTTTAGATACTTCAACATTAACAAATCCAACAGGTACACCAATTATTAATTCTGGTTTCAACTTTCCTTCATTGATTAAATCATGTAACTGTATTAGCGCAGTCGGAGCATTCCCGATTGCGAAGATGATTGGTTGGTTCAATGCACACGCTTTATTCATGGACGCCACCGCACGAGTCGTTTTATTCCTCTTGGCCTCTTCTTTTACATCTTCATCGGCCATAAAGCAATGCACTTCTCCTCCATACTCCAAAAGCTTGGTCTTATTAATCCCTGCTTTCACCATATTGGTATCAGTCACAATACATGCTCCATTACGAATTGCATCTAAAGCATGTTCCACCACACCTTCCGAAAATTTTAGCTGGTGTTCATATTCAAAATCTGCTGTTGTGTGTATCACACGCATGATAATCGGTCTTTGATCCTGCGACGGACAAGTCTTCATCTCAGCTGCAATCAGCTCAAAACTTCTCTTTTCGATTTCACCTGGCAATAGTCTTTCAATTGATTTTCCCACATTCCTACCTCTTTACTTATTTCTGATATCATTATACAACACTGACGCTTAAATTTCCACTTCTACATTGACTTTGAAAGCAGAGACTTCTATACTGAAACCATATTATATTTGGAGGTGTACTATGCTTAAAGAAAATATTTCATTATCATCATTATCACTCATTCAGGAAATGTCGAATGCGTTTGGACCATCCGGTTTTGAAGAAGGTCCGATTGCTGTTGCCAGAGATTATATGAAAGATTATTCCACGATCTCGGAAGACTGCCTTAGAAATTTATTTCTCTATCGCCCAAATCATTCTGGAACAAAACCAGTCTTAATGTTGGATGCTCATAACGACGAAGTAGGTTTTATGATTCATTCCATCCGTCCAAACGGAACACTCCGCTTTGTTACGCTCGGTGGATTCGCAGCAAGTTCCTTACCTGCATCTCGTGTTTTAGTAAGAAATCGTTTTGGAGATTATATCCCAGGTGTAATCGCAGCAAAGCCAGTGCATTTCATGACCGCCGAAGAAAAGAACAGCAATCAGCTATCCATTAGTCAGATGTCAATTGATATAGGAGCAACCAGTAAAGAAGAAGCAGAACTTCTCTTTGGAATCCGTATCGGCGAACCTGTCGTTCCAGATGTTACCTTTCTCTATGACGATGAACGAGATGTCATGATTGGAAAAGCATTCGACTGTCGTATTGGTGGCGCAGCCCTCATGGAAACTCTGAGACGAATTCATAAAGAGGATCTTCCAATCGATGTGGTTGGTGTTCTTTCCTCTCAGGAAGAAGTCGGGGAACGTGGTATTATGGCCGCTGTCCAGAAAGTTCAGCCTTCCATTGCATTATGCTTTGAAGGTTGTCCTGCTGATGATACTTTTACAGAAAACTATGCGATTCAGACTGCGTTAAAAAAAGGACCAATGCTTCGTTTCATGGATACTTCAGTGATTTGCAGCCCTCGTTATCAGCGTCACATTCTCGACCTTGCCCAAGAGAAGAATTTGATGGTTCAGGCATCTGTTCGAGAAGGCGGTGGAAATAATGGTGCCATCATTAATGGTGCACTTAACGGCATTCCTGTCACCGTTATGGGTATTCCCGTTCGATATATTCATTCCCATCATGGAATTTCATCCTATCAGGATTTTGAAGCCACTGTTTCACTTGCAGTTGAACTCATTCACTCTTTATCAGAAGATTTGATCCAAAGCTTTTAATCAATAAATTCAAAACAGGGTTTGCAATTAATTAGTATGATTGCAAACCCTGCTTGTTTTTTATTATGATTTTGTGATTAGATTATAACTTCCGATATCCTGTCTGAAAATCTACAATATTCTGTAATTCTTCCCCTGCTTCAAAGCGTCTTAAATTATCCACACTAATACGAACTACCCGTTCAAAAGTCTCTGGCAAATGAAAGAAACCAGATACATGTGGTGTAATCACAACGTTCTTTGCTTTCCATAAAGGATGATCTTCTGGAAGCGGTTCCGGATCCGTAACGTCTAGCGCAGCACCTGCAAGGTGTTCGTTTTCTAAAGCATCTACTAAATCCATTGAATTCACTGCGTTTCCGCGTCCAACATTGACAAAGAAACTACCTTTTTTCATTTTATCGAACATACCTTTATTAAAAATTTGATAGGTACTACTAGATCCTGGCAAACTGCTAACTACTACATCTGCTTGTCCAATCTCTTCTTCGATCTGATTGAGGGTAATCATTTTATCCACAAATGGCTGACATTCCTTTTGAGTTCTCGTTACTCCAACTACGCTTGCTCCCATCGCATGAACCTTCTTGGCAAATTCCGAGCCAATATCTCCCATGCCAACAACTAAAATTCGCGCTCCATAAATTGACTAAAAAGTTCACTCATCTTTCCATTGACATTGCGACTGATTCACCAAATAACGGCCCAGCTTTTTCATCCTGAGTAAGAGTTTAAC
>JAGOGN010000045.1 GCA_017996675.1 Lachnospiraceae bacterium
TCATTTACCATCGATATAATTTCTTCTTCTGTTACATCTTCATTTGCTGCATGTGGATCAACCCCAAACAATCGAACGAACAGATTTGCAATCCCATTTGCAAAAAATCTTACTGGCAACATAATAATCGTAACGCATTGCATAAATTGCACCAAATTCATGGATACAGACAACGCCTTTTTCTTTCCGATTTTATAAGATGCCAATGAAGTAATTGCGAATAATAACATTCCCACCAATAAAACTACCAGTATTGTCCCAACAAAAACAAGATCTTCGTTTTGTTTTATATCAAACCAATTGCTCATCACATAATAGGTAAACTGACGCATTGGGAACAATCCTGCCAATACTCCATTGATCACAGTCATAATACGAATTGTCTGTTCAAAAGCAATTGGATGATCCAAGAATTTGAGCACTCGGCTTGCATTCTTCTTTCCTGCCTCCTGCTTCTTTTCCAACTCGTTTTCATTTACACTATTCATTGCTGCTTCAAATGCATAGTACCATCCGTTTAAAAGTAGTAACACTGCAAAAGCAATTAGCCCATAATAGGGACTCCCACCATCTTCCATTTTTGTCCTTCTTCCTTTCTATTTTTTAACCATATAAGATATATCATTTTTTTTCATTTTCGTCAAGAAAATCACTCAAATGCATCAATTTTATCAACGATTACCCCGTTTTTTGTGTACACTCTAGGAATACGTTTTCCTAGCATACAAATAAATTCATAACTGAATCGGCCTGAAAGTTCACCTAATTCTTCTACACCTAGATAGGCACCATGATCTTCTCCAAAAAGTGTTACTTCGTCCCCTTCTTGTACTCCTTCAATATCGGTTACATCAACCATCAGTTGATCCATACATACTTTTCCACGAATTGGCGCTTTCTTTCCACGGATCAAAACATAACCAATATTAGAAAGGCTTCTTGGATATCCATCTCCATATCCTACAGGGATTGTAGCGATCATTTGATCTTCTGGCAACGTATACTGACCGCCATAACTAATTGTCTCACCTTTTTTTACTTTTTTCAAATAAACGATCATACTCTTTAGCTCCATTGCTGGCTTTAAAGGCAAAGTATGACTTTCTACTCCTGGTGTAAACAATCCATATAGTGAAATTCCAATTCGTCCTAAATCAAACTGTGCTTCTGGTACGTCTAAAAATCCTGCACTGTTTGCACAATGCTTAAATGGAATCTGAATTCCTTTTTCCTCTAAACGTTCCACAACACTGACAAATTTTGAAATCTGATCGTAAGTATAAATTTTAACTGGATCATCTGATTTCACCAAATGTGTGAATATTCCTTCAATTTCTAGGTTTGGTAATGATGCTATTTTTTGTATATCTTCAATCGTCTCATCTGAGACAGGAAATCCTAATCGATTCATTCCTGTATCAATCTTAATATGAATACGCACAATTTTACCAAGTTTCACCGCTTGTGCCGAAAGCTGCTTGGCCACATCATATTTATACACACAAGCACGTAAATCCTGTTCTACAATTGTTTGATACTGTTCTTCAAAACTATGCCCTAAAATTAGAATTGGTTTTGTAATATGATGATTTCTCAATATAGTAGCTTCATCTACAGTTGCAAGACCGAATCCAAACACCCGATCCATCGTTTCAAGTTCTTCCGCAATCGGAAGTGCTCCATGTCCATAACCATCTGCTTTTATTACAGCAATAATCTTTGCATCATCTTTCATGATCGTTTCAATTGCATGCACATTGTCTCTTATTGCATCCAGATTTACATTCGCATACACTCTTGAGTACGTTTTCATAATAACTCCTTCTATCCTTTGCTTCTTTCATTCGGAGCCTGTACAGTACGTAAATAAGTCAACAAGTCACTCGCCATCATACTGTATTCCCCTATTGTTTCTGCCGCATGATCTCCTGCTTTTCCATGTAAATAGGCACCTACCGCTGCGGCATCTTCTAAACGCATTCCTTGTGTTCCAAGTCCTGCTACAAAACCAGCCAAAACATCTCCTGCGCCTGCGGTTGACATTCCTGAATTTCCGGTCATATTAATGTAAACCGGTCCGTATGGAACTGAAATCATTGACCTTGCATCTTTTAAAATGCAAATGATATTATACTCTTTCGAAAATTCTTGTGCAACCTCAATTAGATGATTCTTTATATATTCCACATTTTCTTCACACAATCTGGACATTTCTACTACATGAGGAGTAATAATTGTTTCGCAGCTAATTTGTTTTAGAATGGAAAGATCCTGCGCTACTAAATTCAATGCATCCGCATCAATAATAAGCGGTACGCTGCACTGGCTGCACACCAGTTCAATCATTTCCAGGCTTAAACTATTGGTTCCAATTCCTGGTCCAATTAAAACACAATCCGCCCAGCCTAAATGAAACAAAAATTGTTCTTCATCAATGATATCTTCATAAGTTTCGATAATTGCTTCTGGCAATAAAACGGAAAGTACCTGTCGTTGTCTCTCATGAGTCAGAATCTTGACCATTCCACAGCCAGCAATAAACGCCGCCTTTGCAGCTAAAAATGCAGCCCCTGACATCATCTCACTACCTGCTATAACAAGCAATTTCCCATAAGTTCCTTTGTTGGAATATGGCTTTCTTTCTGGAATTAAAGTCAGATCCTCATCCATAATCTCTCTGACTACTGGAAACTGCATAAAGAAACTGTCTTCTGGCATTCCAATATCAGCAACGACCACTTTTCCTGCGTACTGTGCTCCTGGATATAAGCAAATTCCAACTTTTTTATAAGCAAAAGTAACTGTCAAATCGCATTTCACAGCACATCCCATGATCTGTCCATGGTCGCTGTCAATTCCTGTCGGAATGTCTACCGCAATTTTTTTACAAGTCATTTGATTCATCATCTGAACTGCCTGTAAAAAGACTCCTTCTACATTCCTTGTTATTCCATTTCCTAAAACAGCATCAATTAACAAATCACATTGATTCGCTGACATATTCGGATTAAAATCGACGATTGCAACGTTATAATGTTGCAACAACTGTAATTGATGAAGTACTTCATTCGTTGCTTTCGAAGAATCGCCTACACATACCACTTCCACTTCAAAATTCTTAAGATAAAGAAGGCGCGCGATTGCCAGACCATCTCCACCATTATTACCGAATCCACAAAATATCATGATCTTACCTGATAAAAGACCACGCTTTTCAATTTCTGCCACAACGCTTAAAGCTGCACGTTCCATTAAGACTTCTGCATTCATACCAACTTTTTCAATGGTGTTAAGATCACAATTCTTCATTTCTCTTGCGTTCACAATGTACTTCATTTTCGCACCTCCACAAAAAAACTACTCCTGTTCATCCAATACAGTTCCATCTTCATCAAATTTCAAATCAAATACATTAATTACTTTAGCGCCCAAAAAAGCATGCATGTAATTATAAATTTCCTGGTTCTTTATTTCAGCGTCCTGTTTCAATAAGATATTTTTCTTAAGTTCCAATCTGATTTTCTTAATCCAGTTACCTATTTCTTCGATTTTCTCTCCATTCGCTTTTAAAAGATCATAGCAATAATCCATACAATAGACCATTAACTTTTCATTTTCTTCTTTTAACAAATTGGGGATATCTAAGAGAGCATCAGAGGCTTCATCCAATTTACGGTTAACTTCTTCAATCAGACGTTGATTATCATCAATTAAAGTTCGCTTATCATCCGCACGCTTTTCTTCCAACTGATCCATATTTGCAACAATTTCATCCATTAAATTTGATTTGATTTTTTTAAATTCTTTGATATCCTGAGTCAGCCTGCCTTGTTCTTTTAATAAATGATTCACCTGTTCCTCGGCATCTTTGATGTCTTGACTCTTTCCAATCATTTGAAACAACTGATGCCATTTTTTATCTAAAATCAAAATTGGGAGTTGAACTTTCTCTAATGATGCTCGAAATACTTCACTTTCTTTTTTCATGATTGTTCTCTCCTCTTAATCCAGAATATCGCTGTCCTCCACTCCACCATTACGTTTCATGTTTAAGGACAAACGCATCAAACTGTCTGATAAGTGTACATTTTGAACAATAACCTGGTCTCCTAATTCCAAATCCAAATGCGAGAAATTCCAGAATGCTTTGACTCCATAGGATTCCAATTTCCGGGCAACATCTTGCGCCGCTGTTTTTGGAATAGTCAATGCTGCGATGTCCACTTTATGGTTCTTGCAGAAATCTTCTAATTCATCCATCATCTGAATCTTAATATTCTTAATTGGTTTTCCTTTTAATTCCGGACGAACATCGAATACACCTCTAATAATGAATCCCTGTTTTTCAAAAGTTGAATGAGTTGCTAATGCCTGACCTAAATTTCCTGCTCCAATGATAATAACTTGGTGTTCCATATCCAGTCCCAGAATTCTACCAATTTCATTGTACAAAAACAGGACATTATAACCATAACCCTGCTGACCAAATCCGCCGAAATTATTTAAATCCTGTCGAATCTGTGAAGCTGTAACATTCATCAGTTCACTTAATTCTTTTGATGAAATTCGTTCAATGTTCTTTTCCAGCAATTCACCCAGATAACGATAGTATCTTGGCATCCGCTTAATCACAACCTGCGATATTTCTCTTTTCATTTTATAAGCCTCCTAATCTATCTCACCTATTTATGTTCACTCTTCTAATGAAACTAGTTCCCACTCTTCAAAAAGTTGATCCATCTTTAACTTCGCACTTTGGTACTGGCCAGTCAGTTCGTTTAACTTTGCTGAATTGCAGGCATTTTGCGGTGCGGATAGCTCTTGTTCTAATTGTTCGATTTGAATCTCTATTGCCTGAATCTCGTCTTCAATCGCTTTCATACGATTTTCTTTCTTTCTTTGAAGTGAGGCAATTTCTTTTTGCTTCTTCCAGTCTAATGTGGATGTGCTAACTTGTTCCTCATCCTCAGTCGCATTTTGTAGTTTTCTCTCTTGTTTCAGTTCAGAAAGCTGCTTCTTCTTTTCTAAATAATAATCATAATTTCCTAAATAGGATATTAGCTCACCTTGATCTAATTCAAGAATACGTGTTGCAGTTCGATTCATAAAATAACGATCATGCGATACGTATAAAACTGTTCCAGAATAATTGCATAACGCCGTTTCTAAGATTTCCTTTGAATTCATATCTAAATGGTTCGTAGGTTCGTCCAAAATCAAAAAATTGGTATCTCCTAACATCAATTTAGCAAGGGCAACGCGACCTTTTTCTCCACCGGATAAATCTCTGATTTTCTTATAGATATCATCATTTGTAAATAAAAATGCTCCTAGCACATTACGGATCTTGGTATTAGATAATGTTGGATATGCATCGGATATTTCTTCAAATAAATTCTTAGTTTCATCCAACAATTGATATTCCTGATCGTAATAACCGATATGTACATTCGCTCCATATTGAATCGAACCTTTTTGTGCCTGTACATATTGATTGATTATTTTTAGGATTGTGGTCTTACCAGTTCCATTATCTCCAATAATCGCAACCTTTTCTCCTCGTTTCACAAAAAAGTTAAGGTCTTCGAACAGCCAACGTTCTCCAAAAGCTTTTCCTAAATGTTCTACGCTTAAAACATCATTCCCACTTTGAATATCTGGTTCCAGAGATAATCTCATATTACCATCTATTTCTACGGGCTTCTCTACACGTTCTACTTTATCAAGTAATTTCTGTCTGCTTGCCGCTCTAACAAAAGAAGCTTCCCGATTATAAGATCTTAATTTATCAATTACTGCTTCGTGATGTCGAATTTCCTTCTGTTGTTCCATATAATGCTTATACTGAATTTCCCTCATCGCTTCTTTCTTTCTGGAAAACTCAGTGTAATTTCCTTCAAAACAAATGGTTTTATGATTTTCAATCTCTACCACTTTCGTAACGATTCGATCTAAAAAATAACGGTCATGGGATACTAGAATTACAGCTTTCGGGTAACTATTTAAAAATCCCTCCAGCCAGGTAATCGCACCAATATCAAGGTGATTAGTAGGCTCATCTAGCAAAAGAATATCTGGTTTGGTAACTAAAAGCTTTGCTAAAAATACTCGAGTCTTTTCTCCTCCAGATAACTGTTTGATTTGTTTGGTAAACTCTGCCTCCGAAAAACCAAGGCCTTTTAGAACACCTGTTACATAACTTTGATACGCATAACCATCCTGAAGTTGAAACTGGTCACACAAATTATGATAATCTTCCATAAATTTAGTCAAATCCTCATGAGGACAATGCTCCATCTGGGATTCCATTTTCGTAATTCTCTCCTGCATGTCGATGATATCGGTTCTTGCACGATAGACTTCCTGATAAATCTGTGTATCAGGATCTGCATTACTATGCTGAGCCAGATATCCAAGAGTCGCATTTTTAGAGATGATAACGTCCCCTTCATCGCAAGACATCTCTCCCATAATAATCTTGAGCAACGTGGTCTTCCCCGCTCCATTGAGCCCCACAATTGCAATTTTTTCTTTTTCTTCTATTCCAAATGAAGCAGATTCAAGAACAACTTCTTCTACGAATGATTTCTTGATCTGGTTACATGATAATATCATTTTATGTTAAATCCCCTCTGTCTTCTTATTCTTACTTACTACCATTACATATGGTTGATCTTCACAACCAATTAGAATCTGATCAAAATAGACACTCAAAAATTGTTTGACCAATTGAACTATTTGATCTCTAAACTGATTTGCGATGGCTTTTTCTTCAACGTCTTGGCAAATGGCTTTCAAGATAAATCGTTCCGGTTGCTCTTCCATCGATAGGATCAAATGATACGATTTTAACAGTAAATCCATCGTATGTAGAAATACATAAATCGAAAAAACTAATTTGGCAATCTGATTTTCTTCCTGTTCTTCAATTGTATTCTTGAAAAACTTCAAGATTTTCTGATCATTCATCCATCGTTCACGAATTTTCTCTTCAAAACCTGCTGTTGAAAAATGAGAACAACAAAAACACTCCGTAAAATCGTGCATAATTTGATCAAAGTAATCAATCAGAGCGGATTTAGTATTTGTCTCTAACTTCCAACCCTCAAAATCTCTTTCGATCAAGGAAAGCACCATCTCACGCAATGCTTGGAATGTGGCTTCTTTATGATCCATCCATTCCTGCTGTTTCATAAATTCAGCAGTAAAAGTATCAATGCGCTCTTCACCTTCTGTTTCAATCCATTCGTCAATCTGTTGAATTTCATAATAAATCAAAGCATTTTCGATCACAGAAATTAGATCTTCGCTAAAGTGAATTGGTTTTAAAATCAATTTATATAAATCACATTCGTTCACAATCTGAAGAGTTTGTTGTACATCCTCAACCTTCGTCATCGCAATTTGTATGGTCTTTGGGCTTACATTTTTGCATAAATCAAATAGCTCGCTTCCGGTAAATAAGGGCATATTAAGCTCACAAATCAGCACATGAACGTCTTCCTTCTCAAGCACTTCAATTGCATCTTCCGGCTCACGAATAAAGTCAATATCATACTGATCTGTAAATTGCTCTAACATTTGTTCAAACAATGATAATGCACCATAATCACTATCAACGATGAGTACTTTGCCCATAACTTATGCCCTTCCCAAGTATTTTCCTTTTATTATAGCATATGTTATAACCGAATGTAAAAACTTATTTCTGCTCAATATCCTCTCTGATTTGCTTTGTTTTCAGACCCCAGAACACAATAAATCCCCAAATGGCAGGAATAAAATAGGTAGCCACGCGGAAAATAATTGCACCAGAAACAGCTTTCACCTGTCCGACTAATTTAGTAAAGAATAGTGTAAACAAAAATTCAATGGCACCGACTCCTCCTGGAGCTGGAATCACCCCTGCAAGGGCATACATGATGGAAGTGATGCAAACAACATTTTTGATTTCCCCTGGCGTAGAAAAGCCATAAATCACACATGGTATCAGATACCACGCTGTTAGTTTTCCAGTATTTGTCAAAAATAGTTTGAACCATATTTTCTTATCTTTTAGAATTTCAACAGAAATCGTCCGAAGGACTTCAGCCTTTTCTTCTAATTCTGTAAGTTTATCTCGAAAGCTATTT
The DNA here is from genome assembly GCA_017996675.1 of Lachnospiraceae bacterium. The sequence continues at coordinate 8,133 of JAGOGN010000045.1, forward strand.
TTCCCTGGCAAATGTTCCAATATAAAAAAGAGAAAGTAATGGATTTTTTTTGACACGCAAAACAAGAAAAGACTGAGCGAAATAAGCAACGCTAATCCGATTCCCATCAACATTTGCACTTCATAATCTTTAAAAATCCATCGAACCTCATTAAAATTCAAGAAATATGCTACAACAAAATAAACGACTACAACAATTCTTTGAAACAAATAACTGATCGTAAAGACTCCTAAACTTTTCGAAAGTGGTACTCCTTTTTGTTTTGTGTAATACATTCCTCCAGCTGCTGTTCCACTTCCAAACGTGACTACACGAAAAAAGCCCATATACAATCCGGTAAAGAGACCTTTCTTATAAGAATAGGGTTCTCCACATTTTCGAATCAAGCAGGTGATGGACGCCGCATCGAATAAATAGTATACAAATGCCAAAATACTCACACCAGCCACTACTTCAATCGGAGTAATTTTGAGTTGTTCCCATATTTCTCCCCAGGAATCTCTGACCACATAAAATCCAATTCCTATAATTGCTACAAAAAAAACAATTCGTGCTAATAATTTTTTATCAATCTTTCTTTTCTTCATATGATTATTCTGGATGAATCTGTCACCCAGTAGTAATACCTCCTTTATACTTACAGTTGGTTCCTAATTATCTTTTTCAAGTAGTACAAAGTTAATAATCTTTCCTGGTACATAGATCACGTTACATTGCTCAAAATCGATTTTTTGTCTAATTTGTTTCTTCGCAAGCTCTATTATTTCCTTTTCAGACGTAGCGATGTCAATTACAATCTTGCCTCTCGTTCTACCATTAACCTGTACTGGCAAATCCGTTGCTTCCTTATGATCTGGTTCTTTCCGAATCGGAAACTCTTCCTCAAATAAAGTTCGTCCCGTGTTTAGTTCTTCCCATAATTCGAGTGCAACATAAGGCGCATAGGGCCGCAGCAATTTCAAAACTTCTTCCACACTTGCTAAATCCAGATGATCGATTCTGTTTGATTCAGAAATCTCCTGAAAAAAAATCATAAAAGACGAAACAATGGTTGTCTTTTTTCTTTGCTGCATGGAATCATGTATCCGACTATTCAGGCGATTAACAATGTTTTTGTATTCCTCATTTGGACACCCAGGTTCACTAATTGCTTCCTGCAACATTTTATAGAACCTTCGTACAAAACGATCCACACCATCTAGACCGCCATCTTCCCAATCACAAAACAATACTGGTTTGCTAAACAAATGATATAAATTAATGATATCGTATCCATACTCCCTTATTAAAACTTGATCATCGTGAGGGAGTTTCGACAGTTCATTCAAGTTCAGGAACTCAAATTCTAATTCTTTCGGATAGATCTGTTTTTCAATATGGCTCAAATACTTTTGTTCAAATATTCCAGACCATTTCTTTTCAATTTCCAAATGATTATACTGTTTCATTGATTCCCTCCTTTTCGAACAACAAATTATACCATATTTTCTTGACTTTAGGCAAAGAAAAAACTCCAAAACGGAGTCTTTTCTGTTAAATACATCTTTTATTCTATTCTTCCTCTTCTTCAACCTGTTTCGATGCAACTTCCTTTTCCTGAATATCAGATGGCGCTTGTTCATATCTAGCAAACGAATAAGAGAAATCGCCACTTCCACCAGTCATGGATCTTAAATCTGTATTATATCCAAAAATTTCTGTAAATGGGATGTCCGCCATAATCTCCTGTTTTCCATCATTTGTTGGATTCATTCCCAATACTCTTCCGCGTCGTTTATTCAGATCTCCCATTACATCACCTGTATAGCGATCTGGAATCACAACCTTCAGCGCAGCAATTGGTTCTAACAAA
>JAGOGN010000228.1 GCA_017996675.1 Lachnospiraceae bacterium
TGGAAAATCTCATTCTGAGATTTGGGTTACAATGGGAAAAGAAAATATCAAGACATTTAGCAAGAATTATCCAGGGTTCTTTCAACATGATAGTGCATATCAGTTCTTGAAATCCATGAATGATGTTCATATTATTGTAATGAAAAGAATCAAAGGAGCAGTGCCACCAATTTTAGATATGAAACCTGTGAATAGTAAACAGGCAACCTTTACCTACCGTTCTAAAAGAGGGATGGGAGATTATCTGGAAGGATTAGTTTATGGTGTAGCAGCTTTTTTCAAAGAGAATATTCAGGTTGAGGTTTTGGAGAATAAAAAGGAAGAAATTAAGTTACTACTTACGTTTGAAAAGGAAATCGAATTCAAGAAAAAGTATCGTTTTAACCAGATTCTGTCTTTTGGATTTATTAAAAATACAGGAGCAAAGCTCGCCATTTGGAATACAATTATCATTGGAGCCGTAACTTATGTTTTAACAGGTGATCTCCTGAATACAGGTATTTTAGCTGGATGTGGGTTAGTGTCAACATTAATTGGATCTGCTCTTTTAAGCAGACCTGGAAAACGAATTGCGATGGAGCTTGATCGAATTGGGCAACGTGACTTTGTAGAATCCACAAGACTTTACTCCAGAGACGAATACGAAACACTGATGATCAAAATTAATGAAATTAAAAAATTTGTGCAAAAAGATTTTATCGGATTTCATAGTATTGTGGATGAAATGTATACCTTTAATGGATCTGTATCTACAATTGCAAAGACCATGCAGACGGCATCGAATGATATTACGGGTGTGTTAGATGATGTTGCAGTTGCTGCAACGAAGCAGGCAGAGGATACGGAAAGCGCAGTTAGTGTGCTGGATGATAGTATTCAGAAGGTAACTCAGATTTCTAAGGATAGCCAGGACAATAAGGAAAAAATTGAAGGGGCTGTTCGAAGTATCGAGCAAAGTTTCGAAAATGTTAAGAATACAGCATCTCAGATTAGTGCAGTATTAAATGAGTTTAGGGGTATTAAAAATAGCGGTAATGAATTAAAGAAGAATGTTGACAAGATAACAGAGATTGTCTCTATCGTTTCTGGAATTGCAGGCCAGATTAATTTGTTGGCATTAAATGCGTCAATTGAAGCAGCGAGAGCAGGAGAAGCAGGCAGAGGTTTTGCGGTTGTAGCGGAAGAAGTAAGAAAATTGTCTGGTGAAACGAATGCTGCAGTAGAGCAGATTAATGGCAGCCTTACAAGCTTTTTAGGTAGTGTTGGCGAAGTAGTGGAAGGAATTGATGTACAGTATCAGGTTCTGGAGAAGGAAAATGGTGGTCTTGCGCAAGCGGTAAATACTACCAGCGAATCCAATGAGAATCTGAAAGAGGTTTCCAATATGATGATTCGTACTTCTGTAGAATTAGAAGAAGAAGCGGGAAACATCTCCTCTCTCTTTGATAATTTAGAAAGTCTTGCTGCAATTGCAGAAGAAAATTCGGCTTCGACACAGGAGGCAAGTGCAAATGTAGCAGTGTATGTGGATCAGATTAGTGAATTGACAGCACAGATATCAATCTTTGATAAGATGATTAAAAACTTCCAGGAAGATTTAAATCAATACCTGGTATAATTGAATCAAAAGAATAATGAAAACCCCCATGCAACTGATTAATTTTGCGTGGGGGTTTATTTTATTCATCAATTATGAGGAGTGATTTTTGAAGTTTAGATTCTGTCTAAAACGTCCTGTAAATTCAGTGTCAAAGTACCATCTTCTAGTTGGAACAGTGGAATGCCAATGTATCCGCCTTCTCTTACTTCTTCCATCAGTGGAAGTGTATCACGCAGTTTCAAAAAAGATTTCAGGTGAAGTGCTGACTTTGAAAAATCAAGATAATTGAGCTGAACATTTTTTTCAAGAAGAATTTTCTCTGCATCGACACAATCGTGGCAGGATCCAATTCCGTACATATTTACTCTCATTTTAAGGCTCCTTTCCGGTAAAAAGATTATAAAAATTCCCGAACAAGTTCGATGCGGGGATTTGGAACAACCTTGTCGCATTCGTAAAAATTGATTTGAAGTTGGGTACATGCATCTTTAACGGTGGACCAGATTCCTAAGTCCTTTATAAAATCGCCACTATAAACAAGTAAAAGGGAAGTGGCTTTGTATTCCGCAAGAAGTGACTGAATCTCCTGCTCGGAATTTTCTCCGAAGATAATCCTTGCAGGATTGTGATATTGAAAGTTTACCATAATAATCTCCATTCATTTTTATTCGCAATAATCTAAGGTGACGTGCTGGTTTTGAAGAGTTTGCTCCCATTTTTTGGATAATTTTTTGTTGGTAATGATGGCGTCAACCTGATCAAAACCGTGAATGATCACATCGGCAGCTTCAGAAAATTTAGTATAATCTGCTATAACAAAACATTTCCTTGACTGGGAGATAAAGTTCCGACGGATTTCTCCTTCGTTTAAGTTATTGTCTACTAATCCGAAATCAATATCGATGGCAGGGCAACTGATAAAACATTTGTCAGCCAAGTATTGAGACAGGGCTTGCGTAGTTTGATATCCAATAAAAGAACTGGAGCGGGTCTTTAAGGTCCCTCCGAGGCATACAAGTTTTACTTTTGTCGGTCCTGTGTTAAAAAGATTACAGATACGAAGGGAATTTGTAATAATGGATACTTTAATATTGTTTGTAATAATTTCTTTTGCAATTGCAAGACAGGTGGTACTACAGTCTAGCATAATGGTGTCGTTCTCTTTTAAATAGAATTTTACCACGTGTGCAGCCATTCTGCCTTTTTCTTCTGAGAAAAAAGTTTCTCTTAATTGAATTGGTACAGTCTTGTCATGTTCTTCAGGAAGAAAAGCACCTCCGTGAATGCGTTGTAATTTATGTTCCAATTCCATTTCCTTTAAATCTCGTCGAATGGTTTCTTCGCTGCAGTTTAGTTTTTGACTCATATCAGAGATTAAAATGCTACCTCCAATATGTATTTCGTCTTCAATTGCTCTTTGGCGATCGATTTTTAACATCGGGCTCCTCCTAAAATGTAGTTGTGATACAAGGAGAATACCACATAAAACTACAAAAA
>JAGOGN010000229.1 GCA_017996675.1 Lachnospiraceae bacterium
GGTTATTTAAAAACAGAATAGCATCTTCTTTGTTGGTAAACAGCTGGGTAGGTACTGTAGGTTTGCTAATGTGTAAGTAAAAAGTACTAATGGTAATAGAAACTTTTTGGTGTACAATCAAACCTACAGCTTTGGTCAATAATGAACCAGACTGGGCTAAATAATCCCTGCCAGACTTGTCAGTATCTATGATTCCCCTTATATCACAAAGAACAGGATAGGATCTTTCATTTTGAAATTGAATGCGGTCTGCTACAACTCGCTTCGCAACATTCAAGTCAAGAATGATGTCAGGTTTATATTCAAAAATGAGAATACCGTTTTCAACCCAAAATAAGGCGTACTCATTCTCAAAACGTTCATGAGCTGCAATCATGATTTTACGAAGTGTTGGTTAGAATTTAACAAAAATAGAAACAATTTTTAGTATTCAAATTGTCAATTTGGGATAATTTGATGAAAAATAAAGGAATACTTGTCTAATTGGGAATTTTGCTTGTCATATACGGAGTAATGAATAATGGAATACAAATGATGTCAAATTTTATAATGAAATTTAAAAACTGAATTTGAATTACAGCTATTTAGTAAAAAAACCAACTAACCAAATCCAACAAAAAATGGCAAAAATCAAACACAACAATTTTATTGATACGGTCGATGAAGTTTTATCAGGAGCAAAAGAAGTAGGCGTTTTGCATCTCTACGCAGAAGACAAAAAACTCACAGGTAGAACGATTCAAATCAAAGGAAAAGAAATGTATCACTTTGGAACAACAGGCTACTTAGGTTTAGAACAAGAGGATAGAATCAAAGAAGCAGCCATTCAGGCAATAAGGGATTACGGAACACAATTTCCACTTTCAAAATCATACATTTCGCATCCGCTTTATAGCGAATTGGAAGCAAAAATCGAAGAGATGTATGGTATTCCTCCAATCATAACCAAAAACAGTACATTAGGACACTTGGCAATTATTCCAACCTTATTAAGAGACGAAGATGGTGTTATAATGGATCATCAAGTACATTGGAGTGTACAGAATGCCTGTCAATTATTAAAACTAAGAGGCATTCCAGTGGAGATGATTAGACACAACAATCTAAACATGTTGGAAGAAAAAATAAAACAGCTTTCTTCTAAATGTGATAAGATTTGGTACATGGCGGATGGCGTATATTCAATGTTTGGAGATTATGCTCCTATGGCTGAACTAATGGAAATAACCAAAAAATACAGTCAGTTACACCTCTATTTTGATGATGTACACGGCATGAGTTGGATTGGTAAAAACGGCACAGGATTCGTTTTCGATAGCATCAAAGAATTACCGGAAAATATTGTGGTCGTTGGAACATTAAGCAAAACCTTTGGAGCTAGTGGGGCAACATTATTTTGCAAAAATGAAAAACTTCGTAATAAGATTAAAAACTTTGGTGGTCCGTTAACCTTTTCCGCTCAATTAGAACCTGCCTCAGTTGGAGCGGCAATTGCATCGGCAAACATTCACTTGTCTCCAGAAATTACAATCCGACAAAAAGAATTGGCTGAAAAGATTGATTATTTTAATCAATTATTGTCACTAGATAATCTTCCTATTATATCTAAAAACGATTCTCCAGTATTCTTCTTGGGTATGGGAACACCAGTTTCTGCATACAACTTTGTCCATCGTTTATTCAAGGAAGGATTTTTTCTCAATCTAGGGATTTACCCAGCTGTACCTATCAAAAATACGGGAATTAGAATCACACTGTCAAGTCACAATCAAAAGCAAGACATTCACGAACTGGCAGAGGCAATGAAATACCATTATCCCAAAGCTTTAGAAGAAACAAACAATAGTGATGAAAAAGTAAGAAAGGCTTTCGGACTAACCATCCATAATACGATATCAATCAAAAATAGCATAGAAGATGATATCATAATCGAAGAAAAAACTACGATTGAGGATATGAACAAATCCGACTGGAATAAGTGGATGGCTAAAAACAATATTTTCGATTGGGATGGTTTGGTATATTTGGAAAAGGCTTTTAAGAATAATACAGACCAGTTTAATAATTGGGATTTTTTCTACTACACAATTAAAGATAAAAAGGGCAAAATACTGCTAATGACATTTGGTACGTATGGCATATGGAAAGATGATATGTTGGCGACAGAATCCGTCTCCAAACAACTCGAAGAAATCAGAAAAACTAATCCATTACATCTAACTTCCAAAGTAATAAGCTTGGGATGTCTTTTCACGGAAGGAAAACATTTTTATGTCAATCAAGAAGAAGAATTGGCAGAAAGAGCTGTGAAATTACTATTGGATAAATTGGAGGAAAAATACAATGATTTAAAGGCGGACATGCTGGTTCTAAGAGATTTTGAAGAGAAAAATACTTGGGATAAAGTCATTCAAGAACAAGGATATTTCAAAATCAATATGCCGGAATCTTGTGTGTATAATGCAGAAAAATGGCTGAATTATGAAGATTTTTCAAAGTTGCTTTCTCCACGTTCCCGTAAGCATTTTAATAAAGAGATTATTCCTTTTGAAAAACACTATACCATTGAAATCAAAGACAGCTTAAGCGATGAAGAAATGGAAGTGGCATATCAACTGTATGAAAATGTAAAAAATAATAACTATGCGATTAATACATTTCAATACGCAAAATCGGTTTTTGAAAAGATGAATGAATGTCCAAATTGGGAATTCATTTTGTTATACTTAAAAACAGAAGAGGGCATTCCTTTAGTAGGTGTGATGTTTTGCTACAAAAATCAAAACCACACTTACGTACCGGAACTTATTGGTATGGATTATAGATGGGCTAAAGAATTCAATCTGTACAGACAGTTACTATTTCAAACCATAAAAAGAGCAAACGAACTAAACTTCCCTCAAATCGATTTTGGAGTTTCAGCTTCTTTCGAAAAAAGAAAAGTGGGAGCCAAAATAATCCCCAAAATAGCCTATGTTCAGGCTCGCGACAATTATACCATGGAAGTAATGAATACCATTCAAAACGACTATAAGTCAATATCCTAATACGGTAAACTGATGTGCAACTAATTTTTATATGATGTTCAAAAAAA
>JAGOGN010000230.1 GCA_017996675.1 Lachnospiraceae bacterium
ATGGTTCGTGATGGAGAAATCGGTCCTGTTATGTTAGGAAGAGATCATCATGATACTGGTGGAACAGATTCTCCATATCGTGAAACTTCAAATATTTATGATGGAAGTAATGTGACTGCAGACATGGCGGTTCAGTGTTATGCAGGAAATGCAGCAAGAGGTATGAGTTTAGTTGCACTTCATAATGGTGGCGGCGTTGGTATTGGAAAATCCATCAATGGTGGATTTGGTATGGTCTTAGACGGAAGCGAACGTGTGGATCAGATTTTAAGAGAAGCGATTCCATGGGATACGATGATTGGAGTTTCCAGAAGAAGCTGGTCACGATGTGAACATTCTGTTGAAACTGTTGCAGAATACAATAAAGTTACCAATGGAGACAATCATATTACCATTCCATATGTTGCAGATGATGAAATGATTGCCAAATTATGTAAGGAAAAGGGAATCCAATAAGATGAATTATATAATCAAACATATAGCGGAACTGGTCACCTGCGCAGGTGGACCAAAAGCTGGAAAAGATATGAATCAGGTCGGAATCATTAATGATGGAGCGATCGTGATTGAAAATGGTTTGATCATGGATGTTGGAACTACAGCTGAAATCAACGAACGTCACTTAGATCCAATGTCTTATGAAATTGTGGATGCATCAGGCAAAGCAGTGTTACCTGGATTTGTGGATTCACATACCCATTTTATATTTGGTGGATATCGAGCAGATGAATTTGGCTGGAGATTGAAGGGTGATAGTTATATGTCCATTATGGAACGAGGCGGCGGTATCGCCTCTTCCGTAAAAGCCACTAGAGAAGCATCTTTCGAGGAGTTGGTGGAAGTTGGACGTAAGCGATTAGACAGACTTGCTTCTTATGGTGTGACCACTGTAGAGGGTAAGAGTGGATATGGCTTAGATCGTGAAACAGAATTACGTCAGCTTCGGGTAATGAAACAATTAAATGAAGATCATCCACTAGATCTTGCAACAACATTTTTAGGACCTCATGCAGTTCCTGTTGAGTATAAAGGTAGAGACAGAGAGTTCTTGGATGAACTGATTTTAAACGTAATGCCAACGGTAAAAGAAGAAAATCTGGCAGAATTTGCTGATATCTTTACCGAAAAAGGAGTCTTTACAGTAGAGGATTCTGAGTATTACTTTGATGCTGCAAGAAAAATGGGATTCCGTCTAAAAGCACATGCAGATGAAATGGTAGATACCTCTGGCGCAGCAATGGCTGCAAGAGCAGGCTGTGTATCGGCAGATCATTTACTTGCTGCTTCAGATGATGGCCTAAGACAAATGATGGATGCGGGTTGTGTTGCGACCTTACTTCCAGCTACAGCGTTTAGTCTTGGAAAACCATATGCCAGAGGACGTGAAATGATCGATATGGGATGTACTGTTGCGATGGCATCGGATTATAATCCGGGAAGCTGTCATACTTGTTCGATCCCACTGATGTTTTCACTTGCTTGTGTTTACATGCATATGACAGTGGAGGAAGCAGTCACAGCTTTAACAATTAATGGAGCAGCTGCGTTATGCAGACAAGACACCGTAGGTAGTATCGAAATAGGTAAAAAAGCAGACCTTGTCTTTTTGGAGCATCCATCCATTCAGTTCTTGCCATATTGCACGGGTATGAATATTGTGGAACGAGTAATGAAAGACGGAGCATTTATTGTTTAAGTAAAATCGAATAACACAAAAAAGTTTTTTAAATTGTTGACAAAATATGAATTCTATGATTAAATTGTAAAGGATTCATTAAAAATTATATTCAAATAACAAAGAAAGTGAGGTAAATCATATGTACATGAATAAGAGATTTTTATTAACCAATCAAGTAAATAGTTGTAGTACAAAAATTACCTCCAGGGATAATTGTTAGATGCGTATAGTGATGTTGGGTACAGGTGTATCAAATTAATTTTTTAACACCTTTTTATCAATTGAACAATATGTATATCAGACCGTGGGTAATTCCATGGTCTTTTTTTATACAATTTTAGCGGTAGGATTGTGTAAAATCTCTGGAGAAGGACAAAAAAGAATGGCATAAGAGAAGGGGGTGCATCAATTGAAAAACAAGATTCAATTAGGGTCATATGGAAAAAAATATGCAAAAAGACTGACATTTGCAGTATTTTGCATGGTTTCTGCAATTGTGTTAGACATGATTTATCCAATGATTACCAAAAAAATCATCGATGATGTAATCGGAAATGGAAAGATGGAAATGCTGACGGGATTATTGATCAGCATTGCAGTAGTGGGAATTGGAAAAGGATTGTTTGCATATTTTAAGGAGTACAGTTTTGACTGTGCAGGTTGTCAGGTGGGATCGGATTTACGAAAAGATTTATTTCGTCATATCCAAGGACTGTCTTTGGATTATTTTGACAAAACCAACACTGGGGAATTAATGGCCAGAGTAAAAGACGACGCAGATCGAATCTGGGACGCTTTTGGAATGGTAGGAATGCTTACATTAGAAGTGATTATTCATGTTTCTTTTGTATTGTATTGCATGTTCACACTGAGTCCGAAATTAGCATTATTGCCTTTGGGTGTAATGTTGATTCTAGGAACGATGGCAGTCGTGATGGAGCGTAAGCTGGACAAAGTATTTGAGAAAATCAGCGAAAAGAACGCGGAAATGACTACTGTTGCAGAGGAAAATCTGTCAGGAGTGCGAACGGTAAAAGCATTTACAAAAGAGAAATTTGAAATATTAAAATTCCGTAAGAAGAATGATGAGTATTATGATTTGAATATGGAATTGACAAAAGTTGATGTACGTTTCTATCCATACTTTCAGTTCACGGGAAAGATTTTACCGGTTGCTGTTATTATTTTAGGTGGATACCTGATGATTAAAGGAGAAATGACACTTGGAGCGTTAGTCGCTTTCGTGGAATACTCCAGAAACTGTGTATGGCCAATGGAATTACTTGGTGAAATGGCAAATGAAATTTCAGCAATTTCAGCTTCTTACAAGAAAATCAATAAAATTTATAATGAAGTGTCTTCGATTCAAGAAAAAGAAGATGCTGTTGAATTGGAAGAGATCAAAGGTCA
>JAGOGN010000231.1 GCA_017996675.1 Lachnospiraceae bacterium
GGAACATTAAAGTCTTCCAATGAGGGGGAAGTGTTCTGGATTGAAAAAGAACATCTTCACAATTATCAGTTGGCAGATGGGTTTGCTGGCATGTATGAAGTATTTGAGCAGGAAGAGCTGTCGGAGAATTATTACTGGTTAGAAAATAATCAGTGGAATACAAAGAATCTTTAGAAGATAGATGCATGGGGAGGGACAATGGCAAAAGTAGTATTAACAATCGTAGAAAGTAAGTGCAGGGGCGGTTATTTGAAAAAAGGAGAGCAGTTTGTAGTGGAGGATTTATGTCCACCAATCTGTCATGAATTGTGGAATCAAATATACCCTTCTGTATATGCATTGCAAAATGGAGCAACACTGGACTATGGAATCGGAAGGGCAAAGTGCTTTGATGGTGTGTGTCCAGATGAAGGGCGAGTAAAGATTCACGGAGAAGTAGTAGAGGACGGGGAGAAATGATGATTAAGGAAATTCGTGCATGGGATGAATATATCAATTTTATAAATAGTTTTATGGAAGATGAGTCTTTTTCAGACCCACATATGGTTTACAGTCAGGATAATTTATGGAAAGCTTTGGGAGGTAAGGATCAAAAGGTCTATGCGGTCTTGCAGGGGGACCAACTTTTCGGAATCTTTGTACTGATGATTCTTAAAGATGATCAATACATTGAAATGATAGCTGCATTGTCAAGAGAAAGGAAAGCATACTTAGAAATACTTGATTTTATGGAAGAAAATTATGCTGACTATAAAGCAGATTTTGTTTTTAATCCTAAAAACCATGTGCTGAAAGCGGTATTAGAAGAGAAAAGTGCAAGAATTGATCCAGAGCAGATGGTAATGAGTCTTGAGAAAGAACTTCCCTATGAGAAAAACCAGACGATTCAATTACTATCGGATGAATATGTAGAGCAGTATGTAACGATTCATTCCAAGGATGTGTACTGGACAGGGGATAAAGTCATAAAAGCAAGTAATTTATTCAGAGTCTTTCTTGCACTTAAGGATAACGAAGTGATTGGTTATGTGGATGTTTCTTATGGACCAAAAGGAAGTGAGGTTTACGATCTTTTTGTCAAGGAACAGTACGAGTTCCAAGAATATGGACAGTTGCTTTTAGCGGAAGCGATTGAAGCAAATAAGCCAGATAAAATGAATGTATTCTTAGAGGTTTGCGATACAAAAAGCATCACACTTTATGAATCTTTGGGGTTTGAACCGGTGAAAGGTCACAACAGTGTTTATGCAAGTTATAAATTGGGAGAAGCAAATGAGTGAAAGATAGGGGGCAAAGTCAACGTGGCAATAGAGAAAGTCAGAAAGTATTTTGAGCAATATGGTATGGAAGAAAAAATTCTGGAGTTTGATACATCCAGTGCGACGGTAGAATTAGCAGCGATGGCCGTGGGGTGTGAACCAAAAAGAATTGCAAAGACAATGTCATTTTTGGTTGAAAACAATCCAATCCTCATTGTTCTTGCAGGTGATGCAAAGGTTTCTAATCCAAAATACAAAGAGACCTTTCAAACGAAAGCCAAGATGATTCCGGCCGAACAGGTTGAAGATATGATTGGCCATCATATTGGAGGAGTCTGTCCATTTGCAATTCGTGAAGGAGTGGTCGTATACCTGGATGTTTCGTTAAAGCGGTTTGATACGGTATTTCCGGCAGCAGGCAGCGAAAATAGTGCAATTGAACTTACGTTGGAGGAATTAATGAGGTACTCCAATGCTGTGGATTGGGTGGATGTAAGCAAAGACTGGTAGTGATATACCAAAGATATGGAGATTGAATTATGAAAATGATGTTTGAAACAGAGCATATGAGAATTAGGAAGTTTGAGCCTGAAGACGCACAGCTTTTATTTGAAAATCATTTAGAAGCTGAAGTAAAACAGTGGATTCCTGGGGAAAGCTATGTTGATCTAGAAGAAACACAGGACGCAATTGATTTTTTTTCCTCTTGTGTAGATAAGAAGCAGTTGCCATATGTATTGGCAGTTGAGTTGAAGGAGACGGGAGAGCTAATTGGCGATACGGGTGTGAATGAAGTAGATGGTAATGTAGCCGAAGTCGAAATTGGCTATGTGATTTGTAAGAAATATAGTGGAAAAGGTTATGCAACTGAATTGTTACAGGCAATGACGGAGTTTGCTGTATCAACTTTTGACATAAGTATTCTTTTTGGGCGTGTGATGCGCGGAAATGATGCATCTGTAAAAGTGCTTGAAAAAAATGGATACGACTTTGTGAGAGCAGAATACGGCGCAGAAGATGATCCTTATGGAAATGGAATGTTGATTTATAAAAGAGAATTTAAATAATATGACATGTAGTTGGCGTATTTTATGTGATACGATTAGTCTGAGATAAAAGCAAAATATTTAGGAGGAGTAACATGCCAAGGCCAAAGAATAAAGAAGAATTACTAAATGCAGCAGAAACCAATTATGAAAAATTATTACAGCTCATTGATAAAAGCACACCAAAAGGATTGTAAATCGGACAAATGACAGCAAGGATAATCGGGAATGAGAACTCTTCTCTTGATAGAATAGGATCATAGCGAAACGAAAGGGTTGAAAGATTATGGGATGGATGGAATCAATTGGAACGGCAATACAATATATAGAGGAAAATATCACGGAGGAGCTTTCTATTGATGAAATAGCAGAGCACGTGAATCTTTCCTCATTCTATTTTCAAAAAGGGTTTGCCATGCTATGTGGATTTACGATTTCGGAATATATCAGAAATCGAAGATTGGCACTAGCAGGGAACGATCTGGCAACTGGAGAGGATCGAATTATTGATATTGCAATGAAATACGGATATGATTCACCAGACAGCTTCACGAAAGCTTTTTCCAGATTTCATGGAGTGACACCGACTGCCGCACGTAAGGACAAGGTGATGTTGAAATCTTTCGCTCCGCTAAAAATTAAATTATCATTAGAAGGAGGATATCTCATGGATTACAAAATTGAGAAAAAAGAAGCATTTACCGTAATTGGAAATGCAAAAACGTTCCCATATGAGGGAGCAAAGGAGGTTGTTCCACAGTTTTGGCAGGAACATTT
>JAGOGN010000232.1 GCA_017996675.1 Lachnospiraceae bacterium
AGATCTGTATCCAACTCCAGAAGAGAAGGCAGCTGCTGTGTTGGAAAGTATCATTAGCAACCATCCGTTTCTTGATGGCAATAAACGATTAGGTTTCGTATTAATGAAATTAATCTTACTTGAAGCTAGTTTGTCATTAAGCGCTGTGCATGATGAAATTTATACATTTATCATTAAAGTAGCGATAGGCGAACAGGATATTAGCAGCATTACGAATTGGATTAAGTTTCATGTAGTCCAAAACGAGCCATAACATGGGCCTTCCATCAACAGGGATATCTGCAGTGAAAATGAAAACGTAAATTTGGAAGAAAGGTACCAGGGCACAGCTCAGCAGATATGATTCCTGCCTACGGAAGGCCCTGAACGTTATAGGAAATTATGTTAAAATCCACAGGAATTTATAGACGACAACCACTAGAGGTTAAGGATCAGCAGGGTGGTCAGGAATTCATTGTATATTATCACCACTGGTATTATTTCATTAATGAGGATGAGGTATACAAGTGTTTAATGAGAACTGATCACAAAGACTATACAATTACGAAAGGGAATGTACTTAATAGAAGTAATCTTTGCTTATACCTCATTCATAACTCTGAATTGTACATTATTACTCCAAAGGATTCAGGATACCAAAGATTGATTGAATTTAACATTGAATCTAAAAATGAGTTTTCAGATGACTCTGGAAAACTTGTCTTTGAACTTCTCCCGCAAGAATGACTGTTTTACACAATTGTTTAATCAATGTAAAAGCAACAAATTCCTATAACATAGGCTACCCACCAGCAGGGACAACTGCCATGACAATGATATCCTTATATTTGAAGAAAGCTACTCAGGCACAGATACCGCACACGAATCCTGCCGGCGGGTAGCCTTGGACGTCAGTTCGTGCAATAACCTCCCTTCCAATTTCTATTAGACGCCAGGAATTGCACCAAACCGGTTTATATTTTTTTGTTCAAAAGAATCCTATTACGTTCTGTAAGGGCTAGAAAGATCAAAAGTTGAAAAATCACTTTTTCTATCCATTTTTTAACCCCTTCAACCCCTAATATATTGATTATCCTTCGAAAATTGTAAACCAGATATATAAGCCCGAACTCCCCATCATTTTTCCGGAGTCCTTTAAGTAAAATGTGGTCGTATCCCCACTGTCGCTTTATCGTTCCAAATATATGTTCTATGATTTGTTGTCGGGCGGAATAGACGGATGGATCTTTACACAACCGTTGAGTATTTCTTTCTACTGCTTCTGCATTTTCACTCCGCTCCAGAATCCTTCCCTTTTCGTTTGATGTACATACTGCCGCAGCCGGACAGGTTTTGCATTTTGGGGTTTTATAGTGTTTGACTCTGGTGATATACTCATCGTACTTTCGGTCATACCACTGGCCATTTGATCTTAGTGTTTGCCCCATTGGACAGATAAAGGTGTCCTTCTTCTTATTATATCTGAATTTCTCTCCATAATACTCAGAAGTGGGAATCGGACTGTTGCGAGGAGGATCCGGAACAGCTACATAGGTGATTACTTGTTCTTCTGCACAGCTATGCAACTGCTCTCCGTTGTGATATCCTTTATCAGCAAGTGCGATTATTGTGCTAACACCCATGGCTGCTTTGGCTCTTCTGGCCATGGAAAGCAAAGCTTTCTTATCGTTCCGATTGGTCGGCAGATATTCTACAACCAGATTGTGCTTATCATCAACAACGGTCTGCACATTGAAACACACCTCAACAACTTGTCCGTGAATCACCATGCTTCGTGAATCCGGATCTGTAGTGGAAATTTGTTCTGCACCGGATTCATGAAGCTGATTCTCAAGTTTCTTGTATTTGCGTTTCTGCTTCCGGTGGGTAGACAGCTTTTGTTCTATTTTGCTGGCTTCTGATTCGTTCAAATCGCCTTTATTCAGTTCTTGCAGATATTGTCCAATCTTCTCATCGATATAGGCTAACTGACGGTTGATCTTCTTCTGATTGAAATTATTCTTTTTGGAATTGACAGCACGGAATTTGCTGCCATCAATGGCGACAACCGTTCTCCCCAGGAAACCTTTTTTGTTGAGACTGCTTACAAAATACCGGAATGTATTCCTGAAAACTTCAGGGTGCTCAGATCTGAAACCTGCAATCGTGCGAAAGCAGGGACGCAATCCCTTCAATAACCATATGAGTTCTACATTACGTTCACATTCCTTTTCCAAATGCCGTGATGAACGCACCCGATTCAGATAGCCGTAGATGTAAAGCTTCAGCAAATCTTTTGGATGATACATCGGACGTCCTTCTTCAACAGGAAGATGCTCATGAAACCCCAATTCATTTAATGGCAGCGATTCTACAAAAGCCTCTATGATTCTAACTTCTGCGTCTGGAGGAATTATTTCATCAATACACTGTGGAAATAATAATGCCTGATTTCGATTAAACCCTTCTACGTATTTCATAATGGAAGAATTAATACTTCAAATTACGAAGTACATACATATTATAAAAATAAATTATGTTAAATTTTAAGGAGAAGAGGAGTTATTGCACAGTCTGACGTTATGAGCAATAAGGATTCTTGAATTGAAGAGAAACTTGACTATTTGGATTAAAGTCTTGAGTAACCTTTCTAGCTTTGGACAATCTCTCTTAGAGGCTACACGTTTCGTAATCCTTTGGACATGTTTGTTTGAAAAGATTCAAGTCTCTCCTTCCCACAGTATGCTTTAGATATGGCAGCTATCATACAAATCACACATTGTCCTATCCAACCTGACTCGTGTTTTATGTAAATTAGGAGAATATGTTTCTTTACCCTTCCAAGAAATCAAAAGGTATGAAATACACAACCATTGCCATACTGGTATGCACTGTCACATTATCTCTCGCACAAACGACCCTCCTTAAGCGCCAGGTGTATGACTTTGCTGCAGGCGACATTCTTATGACAAAGTATACCATTACAAATGGTAGCCAGGGGCGAATTGATTGGCGGTTGGATACCATTGTAGCCATTTTGAATAATGCCGGCGACACTTTTACGTATGTCACTTCCTC
>JAGOGN010000046.1 GCA_017996675.1 Lachnospiraceae bacterium
GAAAAATGGACGAAAAGAAGATATTAATGGAACAAAACAAACAAAAAGAAGAACTTACACCTCATGTAGACATTCAGGTTGATGTCATGCAGCAAAACACAAGTGTAATGGAAGATAAATCTACCCAAGATTTAGAAGACTGGATTGAAGAACAGGGAATCCAGCTTCGCTATTAAGAAGAAAGAAGAAAGAGGAAAGAATTTATGTGTAATCATTGTAATCATAAAAAAGGGAAGTACTATATTTCGACAGCAATTGCCTATACATCATCTACACCACATATTGGAAATACTTATGAAATTGTTTTGGCGGACAGCATTGCCCGTTTTAAAAGAGAACAGGGATTTGATGTATATTTTCAGACCGGTACAGATGAACATGGACAGAAAATTGAGTTAAAAGCACAAGAAGCAGGAATTAGTCCAAAGGAATACGTGGATAAAGTAGCTGGATTTGTAAAAGATAACTGGGACTTAATGAACACTT
The DNA here is from genome assembly GCA_017996675.1 of Lachnospiraceae bacterium. The sequence continues at coordinate 487 of JAGOGN010000046.1, forward strand.
CTTATGATGGATTCGTAAGAACAACGGAACCAGAACATGAATTACAGGTACAGAAAATTTTTAAGAAGTTATATGATCAGGGAGATATTTATAAAGGTCATTACGAAGGAATGTACTGTACTCCTTGTGAATCTTTTTTTACGGAATCACAGCTTGTTGATGGAAAATGTCCAGATTGTAAGGGAGAAGTTAACCCAGCAAAAGAAGAAGCTTATTTCTTTAAAATGAGTAAATATGCAGATCGTTTGATTGAATATATTAAAGATCATCCTGAATTTATTCAGCCTGAATCCAGAAAAAATGAGATGATGAACAATTTCTTATTACCAGGATTACAGGATTTATGTGTTTCTAGAACAACTTTTACCTGGGGAATTCCAGTAGATTTTGATCCAAAGCACGTGGTATATGTATGGTTAGACGCTTTGACAAACTACATTACAAAAATTGGATATGATGCAGATGGAAATCACAAGGAAGCTTTTATGAAAAACTGGCCAGCTGATTTACATTTGATTGGAAAGGATATTATTCGTTTCCATACAATTTATTGGCCTATTTTCTTAATGGCATTAGATATCCCTCTTCCAAAACAGATTTTTGGACATCCATGGTTATTAATGGGCGATGGAAAGATGAGTAAATCAAAAGGAAATGTTCTATATGCAGATCAATTGGTATCCTTATTTGGTGTAGATGCTGTACGTTATTATGTATTGCATGAAATGCCTTTTGATAATGATGGAACGATTTCTTGGAATTTGATGGTAGAAAGAGTAAATTCTGATTTAGCAAACACATTGGGAAATCTGGTCAATCGTACGATTTCCATGAGTAATAAATATTTTGAGGGAGTGGTATCCAATAAAAACGTTTCAGGAGAAATGGATGCAGATTTTGTACAGGTAGTAACTCAGACAGCAGAACGTATTGGAAAGAAAATGGATGGCTTAAGAGTGGCAGATGCAATCACTGAATTATTCCAGCTATTTAAACGTTGTAATAAATACATTGATGAGACCATGCCTTGGGCATTGGCAAAGGATCCAGAACAGATGGATCGTTTGTCTACTGTACTATACAACCTTGTAAGTGGAATTCAGATTGGAGCTTCTTTGTTAGAAAGTTTTATGCCTGAAACTTCAGCTAAGATTATAAATCAATTAGGTACAAGTAAATTAAGTTTAGAAGAAACAACACAGTTTGGATTGTTAGAAAACGGACATAAAGTGACAGAACAGCCAGAAATTCTTTTTGCAAGATTGGACCTTGCTGAAATTGAGGCAAAGGTAAAGGAAATGTTTCCAGTAGAAGAAAAAAAAGAGGATAATGGAATGGAACAAGGAATTGAAATTGAAGCAAAGGAAGAGATTACCTATGAAGATTTCATGAAACTCCAATTTCAAGTAGGCAAGATCATTGCTTGCGAAGAAGTTCCAAAGAGTAAGAAGCTGTTGTGTTCGAAGGTTCAGATTGGAAACGAGGTTAAACAGATCGTATCCGGAATCAAAGCCCATTATTCAGCTGAGGAAATGGTTGGAAAGAGAGTCATGGTTCTAGTGAATCTGAAACCAGCAAAATTGGCAGGTGTCTTGTCTGAAGGAATGATTCTTTGTGCTGAAAATGAACAAGGAGAATTGGCAATTATGGTTCCAGAAAAAGAAATGCCAGCTGGAGCGGAGATAGCATAATGATATTTGAAAGTCATGCTCATTACGATGATGAGCGATTTGATAAAGACAGAGCTGATATTCTTGGAAATATTGGCTCAAATGGCTTGGATGTGGTAATCAATGTTGGTGCATCCATGTCTATGAACGAAGCAACCATGAATATGATTCACCAGTTCCCAAGAGTTTATGGAGCAATAGGTATGCATCCGAGCGAACTTTCTTCAAAAAGAGCGGACACGATGGAATGGCTAGAAAGAAATGCTGTTGATGAAAAAATTGTTGCAATTGGAGAAATTGGACTGGATTATTATTGGGTGAAAGAGCCGAACTTACGAGAAGAACAAAAAGAATGGTTCCGATTGCAAATGGATCTTGCAAAAAAAATGAACCTTCCTGTTATTATTCATTCCAGAGATGCAGCGTCGGATACGCTTTCTCTCATGAAAGAGATGAATGCAAGTGAAGTACCAGGAGTCGTTCATTGTTATTCTTATTCTGTAGAAGATGCTAGAAAATATGTGGAAATGGGATATTATATAGGAATCGGCGGAGTTGTAACCTTTAAGAATTCAAAGCAACTAAAAGAAGTGGTAAAAAATATTCCATTGGAACATTTACTAGTAGAGACGGATTGCCCATATATGGCACCAGAGCCATTTCGAGGAAAGCGCAATTCCTCACTTTTTATTCCGTATATCATTCAACAAATTGCAGAATTAAAAGAAATCTCGCCACAAGAAGTAGAAGAAGTAACCAGAAGAAATGGATATCAGCTTTTTTCAAAAATACCATCCATTTATGAATAGATAGGAGATCGCGATGGCATATTTAGGCACACCGATGGCAACAAAGTTTGTTTTAGAGCGACACGGTTTTTCAATGCAAAAGAAATATGGACAAAATTTCTTGATAGACCAAAATATCTTGGAAAATATCATTTTTGAAGCTGGAATTACAAAAGACGATTTTGTTTTAGAAATAGGTCCTGGAATTGGAACGATGACTCAGTATATTTGCGAGGCAGCTAGAAAAGTTGTTGCAGTTGAAATTGATAAAAATTTAATTCCAATTTTGGAAGAAACATTAAGCGAATATTCCAATGTAACCGTCTTAAATGAGGATATCCTAAAAGTTGATTTACAAACTTTTATACAGGAAAACAATGATGGACGTCCGATTAAAATTGTGGCAAACTTACCGTATTATATTACGACTCCCATTATCATGGAATTGTTTGAAAGCCATGCTGCAATTGAAAGTATAACAGTTATGGTACAAAAAGAAGTAGCAGATCGAATGCAGGTAGGCCCTGGAACGAAAGACTATGGAGCATTATCTTTGGCAGTTCAGTATTATTCGAATCCAAAAGTTGTAATGGTTGTACCACCGGCATGTTTTATGCCAAGACCGAATGTTTCGTCCTCGGTTATTCGCCTAGAAAGATATGTGGAAGCTCCGGTACAAGTTATCGATGAAAAGTTAATGTTTCAACTTATCCGGGCGTCGTTTAATCAACGTAGAAAAACGCTGGCGAACGGTTTAACCAATGGATTAAATTTGGCAATATCAAAAGAAGAATTAATGGATTTATTTCTAGAATTAGGATGGAAAGAGAACATTCGTGGGGAAGCGTTGACATTAGAGCAATTTGCGCAACTGTCAAATTCAATTTCAAACAGGGGGTAGCCTGAAAATGATTTTTGATGAGTATTCGGAAGACATACGAAAGACAATGTTAGATATTGAAGCAAATAGAATTGTAAAACCAAGATACTCGATACAGTTGTGCGAGGAACTATTGGCACGTAAAGAATTAGAGTATGATGTTGCTATGAAGGGCTATGTTAATTTCAATATGGGTTATTGCACTTATGAATTAAATGAGATCCGAAAAGCAACAGCTTATATTATGGAAGGCCTAAATCAGTTGCTCGAAACACAGCAGTGGAGATTAGTTTCACGAAGTCAGAATATTCTTGGAATTATAGCAAACAGTCAAGGAAATTTACTTTTGGCTATGGATTATTATTTAAGAGGTCGAGCTATATGTGAAGAACATGGATTCGTGGATATTTTATATTTGTTTAATACGAATATCGGCTCTATCTATATGTTTTTGGATGATGTAGAGCATGCGCAACCCTACTTTGATGACTCAGAGAGAATTTTTAACGAATACCCTCATATTACTATTTTTGATAAAACAACGACTTATATTAATCAAACGACCTGTGCAATTCATGGAAAAAAATATGAAGATGCAGAGTATTATTTGGCGTTAGCAAGAGAATATATATTAGAACGAGAAGATCCATTAAATCAAATTCTGATATCCAGTCTAGAAGCACAATTAGCAAATGGAATGAAAGATGAAGTGAGAAGAGATACAATAATCGCAGAAATTGATCAAATTAATTGCGAAAAAATTGCGTTACTGGATGTTTTTGATGACTTGTATTATTATGCACAAATGCTTTTAGATATTGAGAACTTCGATTCGTTTTGGAATTTTATTAATAAGCTAGAGCCCTTAGTAAATAAATCCGAAAGTTATCATTTGCAAAAAAGAATGGTACAGTTGAAACTTTTTTACTATGAAAGAGTAAAGGACAATGCCGCATTTTTAAAGGAAAGTGGACTTTATTATAAACTATCCGAGAAGTTAGAGAAAGATCAGCAACTGATTTTAAGAGATAATCTAATCGTAAAATTTAATCTGGAAGAAGCAAAGAAGAAAAGATTTGAAATGGAAAAGAGGAATGAAGAACTCCAAAGAAAATCTGAAATAGATGCATTAACTGGATTAAATAATCGCTATAGTTTAAATGAATATTCGGAAGTTGCGTTGCAAAGGGCAATCATTAGAGGCAGCAGCCTTGGCTATGAAATATTAGATATCGATTATTTTAAAGAATATAATGATAATTATGGGCATCAGGCAGGGGATGAGATTTTAATCAAAATTGCAGGAGTCCTACAAAGTATTGCCGAGAACCCTGGAATTTTTGTCGCTCGATATGGTGGGGATGAATTTATTTTGATTTATGAAAATTATACATATGTGGAAGTCAAACGATTTGTGATGGAAATTAAAAATCGAATTCATAATCTTGCAATTCCACATAAATTTTCAAAGGCCCCAGAATATCGTTATGTGTCTGTATCCCAAGGAGCAGTTTGCAAACAACCAGGCCCGAATAACAAGACATGGGATTATATGGCAGCAGCCGACCGCCTGCTTTATAAATCAAAAAGCGCTGGAAAAAATGGTTATCAAATTTCGGATCAGTTTGAGTAAAAGGTGGAAAAAGAAATGAATGTAACGTATATTCTTCGATGTGGAGACGGACGATTGTATACGGGATGGACGAACGATATAGATAAGCGTTTTAAAGATCATCAAGATGGAAAGGGCGCTCGCTTTACAAAAGGCAGAGGTCCCTTATCTTTAGAGTATGTGGAGACATTACCAACAAAAAGTGATGCCATGAAGCGAGAAGCAGCAATCAAAAAATTATCCAAAATAAAAAAAGAAGAATTGATATTGAATTATAAAATGAGTTTATAGTGTAAAAAAGAGGTGCCTGATTATTCAGACACTTTTTTTAATTGCGTTCGCTAACCCTTTCGGATTCTCCCAAGCCATAGAGTGTCCAGCGGATGGGACAATCTCAATTTGGATTTCATGCCTCTCAAGTTCTATTTTGTCATCATCCGGAAGCGATTCTGCACCAAAAATGAAAGTACGTTTACATGTCAGTGAGTAAAGTAAATTTCGCCATGATGGATTGCCACCAACTACTGCAGACTGAGAGATTCTATGCATTGCTTTTGGTGAACAAACAGAGAGCGTTGCTGCCCACATGGAATTTTTGAGGGTACTTTTTTCAACGACCTCTTCAAACATCTGAGAAACAAAATCTTCTTCTTTACAAGTCCCAAAATCATAACTTGAGGAACCAACACTGCTTGGGTCTAAATTAGATTCGCTAAGAACCAGTGCGGTTACTTGGTCACCACATCTTTTTGCAAGTTCAATTCCAATCGGTCCGCCTAAACTATGGGCAAAAATAATGAAAGACTGTAGATTTAGTTCATGTACAAAACCATACAAATAGTCTACATGATCCTTTACCGTATAGGAAAAATCATCTGGTTTATCACTAAACCCACTTCCTAGTAAATCGATTAAAATCCGTCTGTGTCCGACTAATTCTGCTTGTGCTGCGACTTCAGGATAATCAAATGAGCCTGCGCAACCTAATCCATGGATAAACAAAATAGGTGTCTCTTTGCCTGGAAAATCATGATATCTCATTATATTCTGATTCTGAGCTATAATATATTCTTTCATTGGACGCCTCCTGAAAATGTGTTTTTTCAATTATATAATACATAGATAGTTTTCACAATTAAATAGTTTTCACGTTTCAACATGACTCAAAAAAGGATACCCATTTGGATATCCTTTCATACATTTAATCATGTTTCTATTAGTTGAAGTATCTATTTAACAATCCTTCGAAAGCTTTGCCGTGTCTTGCTTCATCACGAGCCATTTCATGTACGGTATCATGGATTGCATCTAAGTTAGCAGCTTTTGCTCTCTTAGCAAGATCTGTCTTACCAGCAGTTGCACCATTTTCAGCAGCTACACGTAATTCAAGATTCTTCTTTGTGCTGTTTGTTACAACATCACCTAAAAGTTCAGCGAATTTTGCTGCATGTTCTGCTTCTTCAAAAGCAGCTTTTTCATAATATAATCCAATTTCAGGATATCCTTCTCTGTGAGCTACTCTTGCCATAGCAAGGTACATTCCTACTTCAGAACATTCACCGTCGAAATTCGCTTTCAGGTCCATCATAATGTCTTCGCTAGATCCTTTGGCAACGCCAACTACATGCTCACTAGCCCAAACAAGTTCACCTGCCTGCTCATTGAATTTCTCTGCTGGAACGTGACAAACTGGACATTCTGCAGGAGGATTTTCTCCCTCATGTACATAACCACAAACGCTACAAACCCATTTCTTCATAATATTAATCTCCTATTCTTTTATTGTTTTTGCATTCTGGACAGATTCCCAAAAAGTAAGTCTTCTGACCAGTAATTGTTCCTAAAAAATCTTTTTGTGCTAAAGGTGTCATGTCAGGTTCATCCATTTCTAAATCCAATACACTGTGGCATTGGGTGCAAAAGAAATGTGGATGAATTTTTGTATTTGGATCAAATCGATCCGGTCCGCCATCACTGGTGATTTTCTGGATTTCATTCTGTTGGGATAGTAAATTTAAATTTCGATATACGGTCCCAAGACTGATATTAGGATAATCCTTCTTCATTTCCAAGTAGATGGTTTCAGCAGTAGGATGATCTTTCCGCTTTGCTAAAAACAGAAAAATGCCATCTCTTTGTTTGCTATGCTTTAACATGAAACCTCCTTTCACAATAATAGTAATCGTTACTATTATTATATTTAAATTATATCCTCTTGCTTGTGGATTGTCAAGAGGATAGTAAAAAATTTTTATAATTGAAAATCGGAATGAATATAAGTATAAAGCGCATGATCTCTCCACTCATTTTGGATGAAGAAGCTATTTCTTAAAGTGCCTTCTTTTTGAAAATTTAATTTCTCCAATAAATGAATGGACGAGTGATTATCAGGTAGAACATATGCTTCGATACGATGAATCTTAAGAAAAGGAAGAATAATACCAATGGACTTTTGAATGGCTTCGGTAGCATATCCTTGATGCCAGTAGTCCGGCAAAAGTTTATATCCGATCATACAACTATAAAAAGGTGCCTTTTTTACAAAAGAAAACACAACTGTGCCAATAATTTTCTTGGAATTCTTCTTCTCGAAAATCCAGAAACGTATACAGTTTTTTTCTTTTAACATATTTTGTTCGTATTCCAACACCAGTCTTTGGTAGGATAGTGTATAAAATTCTTCGTGCTTAGGAGGCTCACTTTTTTCAAAAACATCTGCACCCAAAATGAGAAAGTCTAGAACTTGAGAAGCGGAATCTTTTTGTAGAACTCGTAAACTGAGTCTCTCGGTTTCGTAATCAAATAGTAAACTGGATTGCATCATCATCTGTCTTGTCCCCGTTCTTTTACAAAAGGAATGAATGGTTTTAATAGTTCAATGTAATGAATAATCGTTTCTTGGGTACAGGGAGTAAATCCTTGCGAAATAACATTTGGACTGTCCTTATAGTTTTGCAAAAAATATGCCTGCGCTCCTTGTAACATGTGACCGATTTCAATGATATCTTGTTCCGAATGAAGCTCTTTTGAAATAGTCGTGCGAAATTCATAAGGAACTTGATTCTGAAGTAAAATGTGAATGGATTCTTCAATTTGCGAAAGATTAATATCCGAGATACCACAGGTTATAGAATACTTAGAAAAAGAATTTTTGATATCCATTGCAACATAGTCTACTAACTTTTGATCGATGAGTGATTGCAATACGACAGGTCGATATCCATTCGTATCTAATTTAATCAACAAGCCAAGCTCCTTGATTTGACGGATAAAATCCTCTAAATCAGGTTGTAGCGTTGGTTCTCCGCCAGTAATGCATACACCATCTAAAATTCCAACTCTGCGTTTTAGATAATGAAGTATTTCTTTGGAGTCAAGAAAAGGGAGTGATTTTGAATGTAAAACTAAATCTTTATTGTGACAAAAAGGACATCGAAAATTGCATTTACCGGTAAAAATGGTAGCAGCCAGATGTCCTGGATAATCTAAAAGAGTAGTCTTAATGAAACCATGTATTTCCATAAAATCCTTCTTTCATGTCGTTTGTTTTTCGTATATAATATAGGTATATCTTAAACTCAAACAGGGAAAAATGCAAAGGAAAATTGTGATATGACAAGTAAGCAGGATGAAAAAATGATGAGAGAAGCTTTCAAACAGGCCCAAAAAGCTTATCAATTAGGGGAAACGCCGATTGGATGTGTGATTGTCTGCCAGGATCATATCATTGCGAGAGGATATAATAGAAGAAACACAGATAAAAATACGATTCAACATGCTGAAATTATTGCAATTCAAAAAGCCAGCAAGAAATTAGGAGACTGGAGACTGGAAGGTTGTACGATGTATGTAACACTGGAACCTTGTCCAATGTGTGCTGGTGCGCTGGTGCAGTCGCGAATGGATCGGGTGGTAATTGGTGCGATGAACCCGAAAGCAGGTTGTGTAGGTAGTATTCTTAATTTATGTCAGATGGAAGGTTTTAATCATCAGGTAGAAGTGAAATCAGGTGTATTAGAAGAAGAGTGTAGTAGAATGATGTCCGATTTTTTTCGAGAACTGCGTCAGAAGAAAAAAGCAAAGTAGTCTATTTCAATTGACAAGAAAATAAAAAGAAGATATACTTTACTTTCAGTGATGAAATTAGATGGCAATGCCATTTAATATAAATTTCCGTGCAGCTGGGGCGGTAGCGGTGCCCTGTACCATCAATCCGCTATAGATGGAGTGATATTCTGCCTCGGATTATAAGTGTGAAGCTGCCCTTTTCAAGTGGTGTTGACGTCTGGGTCTTACGCAACGAAAATCTACGAATCGTGTCAGGTTGGGAACAAAGCAGCACTAAGAAGAATCTTTTGTGTGCCGTA
>JAGOGN010000233.1 GCA_017996675.1 Lachnospiraceae bacterium
ACAAAAGACTGTCTGTGTCTATATGTGTGTCCTACCGGAGCAACTGATACAGAGACAGGACAAATTGATGCTTCCAAATGTTTAAATGGCTGTCGCGCCTGTGTAGACGCCTGTCCTTCCCATGCTATTTCTTTGATTCCAGAGACTTTTCCGAAACAACAGAACAAGAATCCATTTGTAGTTGATTCTTTACGTTCTCTGTTAGATAAAAAGGTGCTTCAGATGCAAATCAGTGAACAGCTGTCCAAAACCGCTGAAACTGCTGAATTAAAAGCCTTAGCTGACGCATTTGCAAAATCTAATTTATTAATGGCAGAGGATTTATTACGTGAATCCAGTTATATGCTTCCGCAAAGCGAAGAAGTTTTACTTTTACTGCAATCTATGCTGAAGCAAGAATACCCATCAGATTTCCCAATTCAAACAATAAATAAATTATTGGAACTACTCTCAAAGTCACTTTGAAGTCCATGGTAAAAATTATTAATTGTTTTAGGAGCAAAAAAGTTGGGGGTCTAAACTCCCAACTTTTTCATTTTATAACTGTTTTTCAATTTTTATAACTGCATCGTCCAAATATTCACTGGAAAAGTATTCAAACAGACCTTCTTCAATGTTCTTCACAAACACTGATTCAATTGGAATTCTACCTAAAACACAAACTCCTATTTCTTCAGCAATTTGCTCGATTTTACTCTCCCCAAATATCTGTATTTCTTTCCCACAATCCGGACACTTCACATAACTCATATTTTCCACAATTCCTAAAATTGGAATATTCATTGATTGAGCCATATGAGATGCTTTTTTTACAATCATCGAAACCAAATCCTGAGGTGAGGTAACAATTACAATTCCATTCAGTGGAATAGACTGAAACACTGTTAATGGAACATCTCCCGTTCCTGGTGGCATATCGATTAACATATAATCCAAATCTTCCCATATTACATCTGTCCAAAATTGTTTTACCGTATTTGCCAGTAATGGACCTCTCCAGATGACAGGATCCTCAGCATGTTCTAACAATAAATTTACAGACATGATTTTAATACCATTATCCGTTTTTTCAGGCACGATTCCCATTTCGTTACTTGTTGCTTTTTGGCTCATATGAAACATTTTCGGTATAGATGGTCCCGTTATATCCGCATCAAGAATCCCTACTTTGTAACCTTTTCTTCTAAGTAAAACAGCAAGCATACCTGTAACAAACGATTTTCCTACACCACCTTTACCGCTTACTACACCAATCACCTGCTTCACACTACTGTATTGATTTATTTTCTCATACAGATTTTTTTTACTGTGTTCACAACCCTCACAGGACGATTTTGTACACTCCTGATTTGAGCAGTCTCTTTGTTCTTCCATTCTAATCCTCCAAATATTTTATTTAATTATATCCAGTTGTGAAAAATCAATATTTCCATCAGCATCTATATATTTTTCATCAGCATGAACGTATTCTACTTTTCCAATAAACATTTCATGAGATCCTGTCATAATCGAATCCACAATAGTGCACTCAATATTAACAGGACAATCTGCTAATAGTGGAGCATTTACAATAACTCCATTTTCTAATCGCACATTCTTTTCTTTTAATTTATCGCAATCTCTTTTACTTGCTTTTCCAAGATAATCAAAGGTCTCCTGATAATCTTTTGTCGCAATATTAACAACAAAACATCCCGATTCCTTAATCATTTCATAGGAATATCTGGAAGGAACAATCCCTACCATAACCATTGGTGGTGCATAACTACAATTCCCACAATAGCCTACTGCTAATGCATTCTCTTCTCCATTCAATCCTCTACATGAAACTAACACACGTGGAGCTGGTTGTAATGCTCCTTTTTTATTTGCTTCTTTCTTATTCATGTTCTGTCTCCTTATTTTCCTGCTTATTTTTATAATCATGAATCGCATTTCGTAAAGCCTCTGCTCCTAATACAGAGCATTGCAATTTATAAGTCACTTTTTCTACCATAACGTTGACATTTTTTATTTCCGTTTCGACCACTACAATTTTTTGTACACCTGATTTGATCAGATCCACATTCCATACATACAATTTCCTCATCTTTATAAGTGCGCATAATTTCGCAACTTTCGGTCCAGGTTTTCCCACAATTTTTGCATTCTATATGGCAGATATGTTCTGTGAAACTTCCTCCCTCAATACGTATAGCCGTCCCTCTAATTAAACCATTCGCTACTTTTTCACGGGCGGCGTTTAATATTTTTTGAAAGGTCGCTCTGGACACTTCCATTTTCTGTGCACATTCATCCTGGTCAAGTCCGTCATAATCTTTTAATCTTAACGCCTCTAATTCCTCTACTTTTAAAATAGTTTCTATAATATGATCACCATTTTCCATGCTTGGAGTAAAATATTTTACTGTTGGAACAAAACTTACTTTTCTCCATTTTACTGGTCTTGCCATAAATCACTTCCTCCATTCTCCTTACTCTCCATGACCATATTTAAAAACATAACTATTCAACGGAACTTCCAGCTTTTGTGCAATCATATTGCATTTTGCTTTTAGTAAAAAAAAGATGCCTCTTTTTGATTCTGAAAGTCCTTCATAATTGCCTTGGCCTTTACTAATAATAATATCGGCTTCTTCAAAGATTTCTAAAAAGTGCGCATTACACTCTTCCAAAATAGTACCTGGTGCCCTGGATCCACTGGAAATCACTTCAGCAACCTTATGTATTCCTGACTCAATTGCCTCTTCCTTAGTTGCATCATTCAAAATAGGAGCTTCTCTTACTGCATAGTAAATTTTCTTATTTTTTAAATGTTCAATTAATACTTTATCAAAAACCGTCTCACCAGAATTGTCTCCTATGATTAAGACTGTTTTTGCATTCTCCATTTGTTCACAAAATAAATCCAAGTCCGAGATAGCAAATACTTTACTTAATTCATTTTGCACGCATAACTTGACATCAACATTCTGTACAATGGCAGCATCAATATTATTGCCGGTCGCCGCAGTCTTTAACGCCCAATAGATTTTATTATCCTGTT
>JAGOGN010000047.1 GCA_017996675.1 Lachnospiraceae bacterium
CGGTCGATTAAATCCTGCTTGCAAATAGGCAAAAAATTAGAATTCATTATTAGTCTCCTCGCTTGATAAAGAAAATAAATCATGGAAACTTTGAATATAATAATCGCAATGTTTCTTCTTTAGATCTTCTTGATCCATGGAACTATAGTCGTGGACGCCACAAACTTTCATTCCCGCATTTTTTCCGGCAAGCATTCCCATTGGAATATCTTCAAAAACCAGACAGTTTTCTGGACGAACATTTAACTGCTTTGCTGCTTCTAAATATACATCTGGAGCAGGCTTTCCAACATTCACTTCAGCCGAAGTCACGATACAGTGAAAATAATCCTGAAAGTTTAAACGATGTTTGATTGCATCTACCATTTCCATAGAATTACTGGTAGCAATCCCCATTTTAATTTGATTCCTCTTTAAATGGGTTAAAAAACGACGCACTCCATGTTTATAATCTACTTCTTTCTGATAGACTTCATAGGCCATTTGTGTCCAGATTGTAATAAGTTCGCTTTCTGATTCGGGAAGCTGAAATTTGTTTTTGAAATAAGTAGCGATACCTTCAATGTGCATACCTTCTACTTCGTGTTGTATTTCTTTTGAGTAAGGAATTTGTCTGGTGCGAAAAAATTCGCGATCGATTTCGTCCCATACCCACATGGAATCAATTAAAGTTCCATCCATATCGAAAATTACTGCTTCGATTTGTTCTAGCATTTAAGTCTCCTTTATTAATTGAATTTCTTCATTGGTTAGTTTTCGGCAAGAGCCTTCCGTTAAGGAAGCCTCTAAAGTAAAAGGTCCAAAGCCGATTCTTTTTAAAGAAAGAACTGGCTTATTAATATGTAAAAACATACGCTTTACCTGATGAAATTTACCTTCAGTAATGGTGAGTTGTATGATTGTTTTCTGGTTCAATGAATCGGTAGATTTAATATGTAGTTGTGCTGGTTTGGAAATTTTCTTTTCGCCATAATCAAAACCATCTAGAAAAAGTTTCACATCAGTTTCATCTACAATTCCATCAATGATTGCTTCATAAGTCTTTGAGACATGTTTGGATGGAGATAATAAATCGTGTGCCAATTGGCCATCGTTGGTAAGGAGCATTAATCCTGTGGTATCCAGATCCAATCGTCCTACAGGGAAAAGCTCATTTTGATCTTTGGGCATGAAGTCTAAAACCGTTTGATGCAGATTATCTTTTGTTGCACTTACACAACCGGCTGGTTTATGGAAAAGATAGTAAGAAAATTCTTCATATTGAATAGGCCGGTTATCAAAAAAATATCGCAGCGTGCCTTCAATCTTTTCATCAGAATCTCGTATAATTCCGGAGTCGGAAGAAAAACGTTTCTGTCGAATTGCTTTTTTGGCTTCGGTACGAGTCATGCCTAAGCAGGAGGATAAAAATTTATCTGCTCGAATAATTGCCATAGAATTGTGGTTCCTTTCGTAGGTTAAAAAAGGATGAAGGAAATTGCTCCTTCATCCCCAATGATTTATTTCGCCTGTTCTAAATATGCTGTCAGTAACTTCCAGTATTTTTGTGTGGATGAAATACTAAGACGTTCTTGAGGGGTATGAATGTCCAAATTCTTAGGACCAAAGGATACCGCATCTAATTCAGGCATCTTTCCAGCAAAATATCCACATTCTAAACCAGCGTGAATTGCACCAACAACTGCTTCTTCCTGGAATAAGTCGTGGTATAATCCGGAAATTACATCACGTACTTTCGAGTCTTTCTTGTATTCCCATGCAGGATAATCACTTCCAGTTGTAACGGTCGCACCTAAAAATTCACCTAAAAACTGAACTCTGTCTGCAACTTCATATTTTCTGGATGATACACTGCTTCGAATTGAAAAATGAAGATTGAACTCTTCTTCTCCTAATTTCATAACGCCAGTGTTATCAGATGTTTCAACTAAATTAGGAATATCTACGCTCATGTGAGCAACTCCATATGGAGCTTCTCTAAGTAAGAATAAAACCTTAGTAAAGGAAATCGAATTCAAAATGTTACGTGTTTGATTTTCAGCTACTTCAAGCTCAAAATGTAAGTCAGGATCAGCTGTTTTATATTCATTTTGTAAAATCTGTTCGATTTGAGATAATCTGTTTTTGAATCCTTCTAAATCAGCTGGATCAATTATGATTTCAGTAATTGTCTGGCGAGTGATGGCGTTATCTTTCGAGCCACCTTCTAACATTGAAATTGAAAACTCAAATTCGTCTGCCATATATTTTAATACACGACCCATTAAGATGTTTGAATTGCCACGTTCTTTGTGAATTTCTCCACCGGAATGTCCGCCAAAAAGTCCTGTTAGTTTAAATAGAATGCTGGTTCCAGTTGCTTCTTGTCTGCTCACTGGTAAATCAATCTGAACACCTAATCCACCTGCACAGCTTGTTAAAAATACTCCTTCTTCATCAGAGTCAATATTTAACATAATGTTTCCTTTGATTGGTGTTAAATCAATTCCTTGTACTCCATCCATTCCTGTTTCTTCATCGATGGTAAAGATCATTTCTAAACGTGGATGTTTTAATGTGTCATCTTCTAAGATTGCTAAAGCAAAAGCAATTGCAATGCCATCATCTCCACCAAGAGTAGTTCCTCTTGCTCTTAAAAAATCTTCATCTACATATAAATCAAGACCGTCTTTCATGAAATCAATCGTACAGTCCTCTTCTTTTTCACAAACCATATCCAGATGTCCTTGAATAATAACTGGATCGGCATTTTCGTATCCTGGTGTAGCATCTTTGATGATAATCACGTTGTTCAAAGAATCCTGATGATATTCTAACTGGTGTTCTTTGGCAAAGTCTACGCAATAATCACTGATTGCTTTTGTGTTTCCAGAACCATGTGGTATTTTGCATAATTCCTCAAAAAAGTAAAACACATTTTCTGGTTGTAAATTTAAACTGTTTCTCATGATGTAAGTCCCCCTTTTATCTATTCGATATCTAAATTAACGATATCTGTTTCTGGTTCTGCCTGAATGAATTCCTCCTGGTCAGCGATTTCTTCTTTTGGAGCAAGTTCACGTCTGTTGCCATTTACAATATCATAACAATTCTTTAAATTATTATAGTAATTTTCAAATTTTATTCTGGAAGTTTCCATGTTTGATCCAATTAAGTTCTCCAGATTTCCTAACATGTCATCGGTATAGGCAATTGCAGCGGTACGGATGTTGTTTGCATCATTAGTCGCGCTATCTAAGATTTCCTGTGCCTGATTCGTTGCGATTAATACGACCTGATTTGCCTGCGCATATGCCTGTTGCATAATTTGATGTTCGCTTACTAGTTCAGTCGTGTGAATCTGTGCTTCTGAAATGATTGCTTCTGCTCTTGCCTGAGCATCGGCAAGAATTGCTTCCTTATTGCTGATGATTTTCTGGTATTTCTTTATTTCCTCTGGTGTCTTCTGTTTGAGTTCAGCAAGTAATTCTTCTAATTCGTCACGATTGACTACTATTTTTGTGTTGGATAGTGGCTGAAACTTACAATGACCGATATATTCTTCAATCTCTTCAATGATTTGTTCCATTCTACTAATCATTCGACTCACCCCTGTTCTTTGTTGTTGTATTTATGATATGTTTGTTTGGCTACGATATCAGGTACAAAACTGTGGATATCGCCACCATAATATGCGACTTCTTTTACAATGGTAGAACTTAAATATGCATACTCCAGACTAGTAGTCAAAAAAATGGTATCTACATCTGGTTTAATAACACGATTTGTTTGAGAAATTTGTAATTCGTACTCAAAATCGGTAACGGCACGAAGACCTCGAACAATGGTTGGAACTTTGAGCTTTTGCGCAAAATCCACAAGTAATCCATCAAATGAAACGACCTTAATATCTGAACGATTGGCATAAATCTCTTCTAACATACTAACACGTTCATCTATAGAAAACAACGGATTTTTCCCACTATTTATTAATACAGCAACATATAATTCATCAACCATTTTGGACGCACGTTCAATAATATCCATATGTCCAAATGTAATTGGATCAAAACTTCCAGGATAGATTGCTTTATGTTTCATTGGTCTCCTTTATAGCACGAATAAATACATGCTTATTTGTTTTATATATTTTTTCTCGTTCTATTTTAAAATTTAATTGCTCTAAAAAACCAAAATCTCTCTTCTTTTCTGCTTCCACAATAATGAGTGTATTATTATCAACATAGGATAATGTGGAAAAAACTTGAAATAAATGTTCTTCGATTCCTGCCTGATAAGGTGGATCCATAAAAATAATATCTACAGGGTTAACCATGTACTTTGGTAATTGATGGATTAACGCAGATTCTACATCGGATTCAATTAACACACAAGAAGCCTCCAAGTGAGTCGATTTTATATTCTCTTTGATACATTTGATAGCTTCTTTATTATTTTCAACCATATAACCTTTTGCAGCTCCACGACTTACTGCTTCCAAACATATTCCTCCGCTACCGGAAAATAGGTCTAAAAAAACAATGTCAGCCAGTTGGTATTGCAACATATTAAATAAGGTTTCTTTGATTCTGTCTGTAGTTGGACGCGTACCCTCTCCTGTTGGAGTGATTAAAGGCAAGTGTCTGGCTTTTCCAGCAATAATTCTCAATGATTATATCCTCCAAGAACATCCCATAGAAGGGAAAGTGCACGAGTAACAGATGCTTCACGAATCTTTTCACGGGTGCCAGTAAACTGATATTTATGTGCAATTACTTCAGATGGTGAAGCACAGGCAATGCATACCGTTCCTACTGGTTTTTCTTTTGAACCACCGTCTGGACCAGCTATCCCCGTAACCGCAACACTAAAAGTACTATTTGCACGTTCCCTTGAACCAATGGCCATTTCCCTTGCTACTTCTTCGCTCACTACTCCATATTGAGCAATTGTATGTTCGGAAACTTTTAACAGATCAACTTTTGCTTCATTGCTATAGGTAATAAAACCTTCCTGATAAACGGCAGAAGCGCCTGAGGCGTTTACAAATCTTCCAGATAATAAACCACCTGTACAAGACTCTGCAAAAGATACGGTTGCTTCTAGTTCTTTTAAACGCAAAACCAAAGCATCTTCTAAAGCAACTTCTTCGTCATAGGCAAAAATATGATTGCCAAAACGCTCTTGAAATATAGTTATTATAGGAGAAATGAATGTCATCGCTTCCTCTATGTTTGTAGCGAGAGCAGTAATTCGAACATGTACCTCTCCTGTTTTTGCATAAGTTGCAATTGTTGGATTGGTCTGTCCTTCAATTAAATCAAGAATCATCGTTTCTACAGCGCTTTCGCCAACACCAATAATCTTAACCATTTTAGAATAAAGACTATGATTGGTTTTCGTTCTAAGATACGGAAAAACTTGTTCCGAAAACATCGGAATTAGTTCGTTTGGAGGTCCAGGCAATAAAATTGCTGTGCAGGATGGATCCTCAATAATAATGCCCGGAGCTGTTCCACAACGATTATATAACACAATCGATCCATCTGGAACATCTGCCTGTTTCTTGTTATTTTCGGTCATTGGTTTGTTGAATCTTTGAAAGGACTGCTCTAATAATTCGAATGCTTTCGAATCAAAAACCATTGGCAAATGAAATGCGTTTGCAACGGTTTCTTTTGTTAAATCATCCTGAGTAGGTCCTAGTCCTCCACTAAATATTAAAATGTCGGATCTTTTTATGGCAATGTCGATGGCATCTTTTAACCGCATAGGATTATCTCCTACAACGGTCTGGTGATACAAGGCTAAGCCTAAACTGGCACATTGCTGTGCAAGATAGGCTGCATTGGTATTTACGATATTTCCCATTAAAATTTCTGTTCCGACGCATATAATTTCAACTGTCATTAGTTTTGTTCCTTCAATACCTGTTTATTTTTAATGAGGTAATCCATTAATGAAATGATGGTTAATGCAACTGAAATCCAGATTAAAATCTGTTCGATAACCTGATATACAGGATGTTCGATATGGATTAGTAATGCGATTACCGTAAACATTTGGAATGTTGTTTTCATCTTGCCCCAGATTCCTGCTGCAATCACAATATTATTATCGGAAGCAACCAGTCTGAATCCAGAAATAATGAATTCGCGACAAATGATGATAATAACTACCCATGATGGCAGTAAATCTATGTCCATCAAGCAAATCAAGGCAGTACAAACTAAAAGTTTATCTGCAAGAGGATCCATAAACTTTCCAAAATTTGTTACGAGATTATATTTTCTTGCAATCTTACCATCTGCTAAGTCGGTCAGACTTGCAATGATAAAAATAGCTAATGCGATCCATTTATCAGCATCGCCAGTAATATCCATCAGCGTAAAAACGCAAAAAACAGGAATTAAAATAATTCGAAAGATCGTTAATTTATTTGGTAAATTCATAGTAATTCTCCTATCATATCGTAATCATATCCAGCAGTTATTCGAACATTAACAAAATCACCGGTCATAAATTCCTGGTCACTATGGAAAAAAGTATAACCATCGATTTCGGGTGCATCTCGATAAGTTCTACAAATGTAAGCATTTTCGTCAGCAACTTTTCCTTCGACCATTACTCTTAGTTCTTGTCCACAAAATTGTTCGTTTTTCTCGAAAACAATAGCTTCTGATAATTCCATAACTTCGTCTTTCCATAATGATGCAAGTTCAAAAGAAATTTGATTTTCATATTCTGCAGCAGGAGTTCCCTCTTCTGGAGAATATTCGAATACTCCAAGACGATCAAATTCCATTTGATTAAGAAATTCTAAAAGTTCATCGTGGTCCGATTGTGTCTCCCCTGGAAATCCACAGATAATCGTCGTTCTTAAACAAATATCAGGGATCTGTGTTCTGATTTTTTGAATAGTGGAAATTAACTCTTCTTTGTTTGTCTTTCTGCCCATACGCTTTAGTACATGATTGGAAGCATGTTGAATTGGCATATCCAGATAATGACAAACTTTTGAATTCCTTTTGATTGCATCAATAAATTCATCATCAATTTCTTCTGGATAACAGTATAAAATGCGAATCCATTCCAATCCCTCCAACTGATTAAGCTGGTCTAATAGAACGCCAATTTGCTTCTTGCCATATAAATCTGTTCCGTACAATGTAGTTTCCTGTGCCACTAAGATGAGTTCTTTTACACCATTGGAAATCAATTTTTGTGCTTCTCTTATTAAAGCTTCTATTGGAAAACTTCGATAAGCTCCTCTCATGCTTGGAATAATGCAATAAGTACAGTGCTTATCACAACCTTCTGCTATTTTAAGATAGGCAGAATGTCCTGGTGCAGAAATAACTCTGGCATCCAGTTGCGGGTGGTGCTCGGTTATTCCTGTGGTGAATACAGGCTTTTCTTGATTTATTGCATTTTTAATTGCCTGAGTTAAATGGTTGTAATCATTGGTACCTAGAATTCCATCAACTTCCGGCAGTTCTTCTAAAATATCTTTCGCATAACGCTGTCCTAAACATCCAGTAACAAGTAACGCTTTGCAATTTCCGTTTATTTTATAATCCGAAAGATCTAAAATGGTCTGGATACTTTCCTCCTTGGCATCACGAATGAAAGCACAGGTGTTTACAATAATCACATCTGCTTTGCTTTCTGTATCGGTAAGCTCATAATGATTATCCTGAAGGTATCCTAACATCTTTTCAGTGTCTACCAGGTTCTTATCGCAACCTAATGAGACGGTAAATATTTTCAATTTATTCTTCATCTGCTAAAATTTTCACTTTTCCTTGATATAATTCTGCTACTGCGATAGAAAAGGCTTTATCACATGGAGCTTTGGCTAATGGCTCTGCACCATCAATTAACTGACGTGCTCTCTTTGCTGTGGCAATTACGATGGAATATCTGCTGTTTACAACTGGTTCCTCGCCAATTTCAACCTCTTTGTTTACGACTTTCATTAAATCTGTGTAAGATGGATGTAACATATCATTCTCCTTTCGAAAACAGTTCTAATTCTGTTTTCATTGCATTTATAATTGTATTGTTTCTGGATATACGGTAGTGTTCGTTTTGGATTATTTCGTGTACCTGATTCACTGCTTCTTTTAACTCATCATTGATGATTAAAAAATCATAATCGCTCATAGAATCACATTCTATGATAGCCTGAGCGAGTCTGCCACGAATAACCTCCTCTGTTTCAGTGTTACGATTTTCTAATCGGTTATAAAGCTCTCTTGCAGAAGGTGGAGTTACAAATAAGAGTAATGTATCAGGAAATCTTTTCTTCACCTTATGCCCACCTTGTGTTTCGATTTCCAAAATCACATCTTTACCTAAGTTAAGCTGTTGATTCACATAATCGCAAGGCGTCCCATAATAGTTGCCAACATACTGAGCATGTTCAATTAAAGCTTCCTGCTCGATCATGGCTTCAAATTCTTCTTTCGAAATAAAATAGTATTCTCTTCCATGAACTTCATTAAATCTTGGTGCTCTTGTTGTTGCCGAAACTGACAGTGCATAGTGTTCGGGATATTGTTGTATTAGTTCCTTCATTATAGTCCCTTTTCCGGCACCTGAAAAGCCGGAAAGAACAACTAAAATACCTTTTTTATTCATTTCCTGTTCCTTCTTGCTCTATTATTTCTTCGTTTACTCGATTGGTAAGAGTCTCCGGCATCAGTGCGGATAAAACAATCTGATTTGTTTCCATGATAATGATACTGCGAGTTCTTCGACCCTGTGTAGCATCAATAATCCGTTCTTCTTCTTTGGCGCGTTGGACGATTCTCTTAGCAGGAGCAGAATCTGGTCGAAGCATTGCAATTATTTTTTCAGTATTAATTACATTTCCAAAACCAATATTTAATAGTTTCGTCATGATACACCTACTCAATATTCTGAATTTGTTCACGTACTTTTTCAATATTGGTTTTTAAATCAATTCCAACATTGGATACTAACAAATCATTTGATTTTGATAAAATAGTATTGGCTTCGCGGTTCATTTCCTGAGCAATAAAGTCTAACTTTCTACCGATACTTCCGCCCTTAATTAGTGCATCTTTGGTGTTTTGAATATGACTTTTTAGTCGTACTGTTTCTTCGTCAACCGAAATCTTATCCGCATATAAAACAACTTCTGCAGCAATTCGGTTATCATCAATTTTACTATCACCTAACAAATCATGTACTTTATCTGTTAATTTCTTCTGGTATTCAGCCATAATTTCAGGAATACGGCTTTCGATATAGGATACAGATTCCAGCATTTCATCTAACTTCGACAATAAATCAGCCTGCAGAGCCAAACCTTCTGTTTTACGACTTTCAACGAACTGCTCACATGCAAAACGAACAGTCTGTTCGATCGTGCTCCATAACTCGTCTTCATCAATAGATTGCTCTTCCATTACAAGTACTTCTGGGTAACGGGATAAATGAGAAACACGAACATCATTTTCTAAATGGAACAGTTCCTCCATGGTATTTAGATGTCCTAAATACTCTCTCGCCAGATCCTCATTAAATTTAACTGACATCTTTCCTTCGGTATAATCTTCATAAGTAATGTAGACATCCAATTTTCCTCTTTGAACATATTCTTTCAACAAATTGCGAATTGCACTGTCAAAAAAATTCAGTTTCTTAGGCATTTTCATGTTTACATCAAGGTAACGGTGATTGACAGCTTTTAACTCTACTGTGATTTTTCTGGATTCGTTCATGAATTCTT
>JAGOGN010000234.1 GCA_017996675.1 Lachnospiraceae bacterium
ACCTTTAAATCCATCAAATCACGAAGTTCTTTGTTCTCTAATACCAGAATTCCCTCAATAATCAACACCTGTTTGGGATCAATGGTGATGGTTTCTTTTGAGCGATTATGAATAGTAAAATCATACACTGGCATCTGAATCTGATGACCTTTAATGAGGCATCTAATATCCTCAGCCATCTGTTTTGTATCAAAGGATTCCGGATGATCATAATTCAGTCTGCTTCGTTGTTCATATTCCATATCATCATGTGCTTTATAATAACTGTCATGATTAATTACAACAATATCCTGTCCAAAATAACTCTTTATCGTGTTCACTATTGTTGTCTTTCCTGATGCAGATCCTCCTGCCACTCCTACTACCCATCTTTTTTCCATCTAATCTTACCTCTTATCTTTTATCAATCACATTATAATATAACATAACGTTTTCTTTTTTTCCATAATAAAGTAGACTTGTATTATTTTTTATTCACCTATATAATGAGAAAGAATCACACATGAAAAAAGAGGGACCTATGAAAATCTATATTGTAGAAGATGAAATTACCATACGCTCTGAATTAGCAAAGCTATTAGAATCCTATGGATACACCTGTGCCTATAGTGATGATTTCCAGAATATCGTGGAGCATATTCTAAAAGAAGCTACAGATTTAATTTTACTAGACATCAACCTGCCGTTTTACGACGGATATCACGTCTGCAGAGAAATTCGAAAACAAACTGATACACCAATTATTATTGTAACAAGCCGTAATAACGATATGGATGAACTCATGAGCATGAACCTTGGTGCAGATGATTTTGTAACGAAACCTTATAATACCCAGATTTTACTGGCGCGAATCGCAGCAGTCCTCAAAAGAAGCGACGGAAAGAATGCTGCCGATTCGATTTCTCATAATGGACTCACACTTTTTTTAAACAAAAGTGTTGTTCGCTTTCAAAACACGGATGCAGAATTAACCAAAAATGAATTCCGGATTCTTGCACATCTCATTCAAAATGCTGGAAAGATTGTATCAAGAGAAGATTTAATTGAAGAGCTCTGGCAATCCGACGAATTTATTGACGATAACACTTTAACCGTTAATATTAACCGCCTGCGCCATAAACTGGAAGAAATAGGAGCAGAACAATATATTAACACCAAGCGGGGACAGGGATATATCATATGAAATTTGAATACTACATGAAAGGGAAATTAGCTTTCCTGCTTTCCCAGACAATGGTTTTATTTTGCTTTAGTTTTCTCCTTGCATTATTGAATGTACAAACCTATGCCATCATGCTCTTTAGCTTTTTGATTCTTTTTATCACAGTCATCGTCATTATTGTTGAATACACCAATCACAATAAATACTATAAGGAAGTCTACGATGCTCTTTATCACATGGATCAGAAACATTTTATTGCACATGTCATCGACGAGCCTGATTTTGGAGATGGCAAAGTATTATATAATGTACTTCACCTCGCTACTAAATCCATGAATGATGAAATTGCCAGGTATCAGATTTTGGATGAAGAATACAAAGAATATATCGAGACCTGGATACACGAAGTAAAGATTCCCATCTCCTGTGTGAGCCTTCTTTGTGAAAATAACAAAAGCGAATTTTCCCAATCCATTATGACTGAAATTAGCCGCATCGACTCTTTCGTTGAGCAAGCCTTATTTTATGCCAGAAGTACCAATTTGGAGAAAGACTATTTTATCCACACCATTCAGCTAGAAGATTTCATCCGCCAGGTTATAAAGAAGCATTCTAAACAGTTAATCCATGCCCATGGTGAAATTAAAATGGACTCCTTAGGCGTAGAAATTTATTCTGATTCCAAATGGCTGGATTTTATTCTTGGACAACTATTATCAAATAGTATCAAATATCGAAAAGATCCTTTTAGACTATCCTTTTCGGCCATCGAAGAATCCAATCGTGTACGCTTGAATATCAGCGACAATGGAATTGGAATACCTTCTAGTGATCTTTCTAGAATCTTTGATAAAGGGTTTACAGGTGAAAATGGCCGAAAATTTGCTAAATCCACTGGTATTGGACTATATTTATGTCAGAAATTATGTACCAAAATGAATCTGGGAATGGAAGCTTTTTCTGTTGAAGGGGAAGGAACCACCCTCCAAATTATCTTTCCAAAAGATAAGAGCCTGTTGATTGAGAATTAATTTTCTCTCTTCAACAGACTCTTTCTTTTTTTATAATCAGGCATTCGAAGTTCGACCTGTTCGTAAAATCTAGACGAATGATTCATTTCCAGATAGTGCACAAATTCATGTAGAACGACATATTCAATCGCCTCTACTGGATATTCGATCAATTTCCTGTTTAATGTAATGACTCCTTGAAAGGGTCTGCATGATCCCCATCTGGATTTCATTTCTCTAAGAACTAGCTTAGGCAGAGGCATTTGTTCTAGTGTTTCGTAAAAATAATGATCGTAAACACTCAAAAAAATCCTAGAAAGCCAAAGTTCTTCCTGTTCTTTTCGCCACTTCAAAAACGTCTTTTGTCGAATCTCTACATCATTTATATTAGGCAAAAAAATAAGAATTCGATCCTTCTGCTCTTCTACACGTTTTTTCCCTTTACATAAAATGATGGTTTTTTGAATTCCCAATAACTGAATTTGATCCAAATGGTTTAATTCTGGCAGTCGCTCCTGATGTTCTTTTAACTGTTCAACAATCATTTGATTCCTTGTAGCAAGTATCAATTCTGCTCGTGATGCAACAAAATGATCAATATGCTTTTGAGATAACCCGATTGGAGCTGATACCATAACGGAACCATCTCTTCTAACTCTCAGATTCAAATTTTTTATTTTTTTATAATAAAGTTCAAATTGAATGGTACCGTCTTTGACAATAATTTCCTTTAACATCTCTCGTCTCCATTTAAAAGGTGCCTGCACTGGCACCTTTCCAATTTGTATTCTTACTTACAGTCCCTGCATAAACATGTAACAACCACCACGTAAATTCAATAATGGGTCCTTGTTTAAA
>JAGOGN010000235.1 GCA_017996675.1 Lachnospiraceae bacterium
GCGCGTATTATCACCCTGTTTTATTTCTTACTTGCTTTTTCACATTGTATGGCAGGTATCCTTCGAGGGGCAGGAAAATCCATTGTTCCAATGTTTGTTATGTTGGGATGCTGGTGCATTATAAGAGTATCATATATCACCTTGATTACACATTTTATTTCTCATATTAATGTTGTATTCTGGGCATATCCACTGACTTGGACACTGAGCTCAATTGTCTT
The DNA here is from genome assembly GCA_017996675.1 of Lachnospiraceae bacterium. The sequence goes on from JAGOGN010000235.1 coordinate 222, forward strand.
TTTCTTCTATTACAAGAAAGCAGACTGGGTTCACGGGTTTGAAGGTAAACAAATAACGGCATAAATCACTCTTTATCTATAAAAGGGGAAAATCCTACCCCCAAAAAAGCTACAGGCATTTGCCTGCAGCTTTTTTAACGTTCATCTACTTCGTAATTGTTTCATCTTTAGAATCAACTGGAGTTTCGTGATCTGGCTGATCATAGGAATCCGTTGAAATATTACGACTAAGTAGTCGTTTATTGGTCCATTCGCGAAGCAAGGAATATAAAACAGAACAAAGTGGAATAAATACAAGCATTCCAGCAACGCCCATCAAATTGCCACCGATAAACACCGCGGCTAACACCCAGATGGATGGCAGTCCAATCGAACCACCTACAATGTGTGGATAAATCAGATTTCCTTCTAGCTGCTGAATAATCAGGAACATGATGATGAACCAAAGTGCCTGCATTGGGTTAACCATGACAATTAATAAAGCGCCGACCGCACAGCCGATAAATGCGCCGATCATTGGAATTAGTGCTGTAAAAGCAATTAGAATTCCGATTAACATAGCATAAGGGAATCGAAGAATAGTCATGGAAATAAAAAATAAAGAACCTAAAATACATGCTTCTAAACATTGACCAGATAAGAAACTGGAAAAAGTTTTATGAGTTAGCTTTCCAATGGTAAGAATACGCTCGGCCCGATCTTTTTTCGCAATTGCAAAAAGAAGTTTCTTACATTGACGAGACAGAGTTTCTTTTTGCAGTAGAACATATATTGAAAAAATGAAACCAATGAAAAATACCATAACACCATTAAATACGCCTGAGATTAAGGATACACTGGAGGAAAATAGTCCAGAGGCACTTTCCTGAGCAAATGTGATTACTTTTTGTACAGTAGAATCCCAGTCCCATTTGGATATGGTTTTCTTAATTTCTGGATAATCACTCGAAAGAGAGTTAACGAAATTGGTCACCTCTTTGTAAGCTTTCGGTACTTGTTTCCCAATTGATACAAAAGTGTCTGCAAGTTCAGGTATTACGATGAACATCACTAATAGAATGATTGCAATAATGAAAAGGAGTGTGATGAGAAGACTAATGCCTCGAGCACCTTTTTTCTTCAATCTGGGAATTTTTAAAACGAATTTTTCGATAAATTTCATCGGCACGCTTAATACAAATGCAATACAGCCACCTAAAATGAAGGGGAAGATCAACGACCATCCAATATCGAGTAATTTAAGAACATCTTTTAAATAAATAACGGCTATGAGCAAAAGGGCACATAGGAAATACGGTAAGTACTGTTTTTTTCGATTTTGATCCATAGTATTCATATTCTATGAGTGAAGATTATAGAAAATCCTTTCTTCTTTGATGCTTTATTTTACCAATTTTATGAGGAAAATACAATCATGATAAGCAATAAAAGTAGATTTAGATGATTTCGTACGAGTTCATAATAAGTAAAGATAGTTTTTAACGCTACTTGACAAACAACCTTAGAATGATATAATATTCGATATAAATATGAAAAGCGATGATGAAGACAGTAGTTATTTGATTCTTGTCACAGCGAGCCGGGAGGGTGTGAGCCGGTACATAGAGCAAATAGATGAATATCACTTCTAAGCTTCAGGCTGAACGAATTTTTTAGTAGGCTTTGACGGTTTCCTCCGTTATCGGGAGCGCATATACGTGAATGCAAGTATGCAGTAATAGGTGGTTGTGATAGCGATAGCTTTCATCCTTTTGCTAGGATGGAAGCTTTTTTTGACTTTAATAGTCATGAAATACACAAAGAATCAACACCCCGACTGCAAAAGAAAGGAAGAGAAAATATGTATAAGAAAGTATCCACAGACCTTAATTTTGTTGAGAGAGAAAAACAAATCGAGCAATTTTGGAAAGACCATGATATTTTTAAGAAAAGTATGGATTATCGTAAAGAGGGAGAAAGCTATACTTTTTATGATGGACCTCCAACCGCAAATGGAAAACCTCATATTGGACATGTTCTGACACGAGTAATCAAAGATATGGTTCCAAGATATCAGACCATGAAAGGAAAGATGGTTCCACGTAAAGCTGGATGGGATACCCATGGACTTCCTGTAGAAATCGAAGTTGAGAAGAAATTGGGCTTAGACGGAAAAGACCAGATCGAAGAATATGGCCTTGGACCATTTATCCAGGAATGTAAAGAAAGTGTATGGAAATACAAAGGAATGTGGGAAGATTTTTCCGAAACAGTGGGATATTGGGCTGATATGGAGCACCCATATGTAACTTATGATAATAATTATATTGAGTCAGAGTGGTGGGGTTTAAAACAAATCTGGGACAAGAAATTATTATATAAAGGATTTAAAATCGTTCCTTATTGTCCACGTTGTGGAACTCCATTATCCAGTCAGGAAGTGGCACAAGGATATAAAGATGTGAAAGAAAAGTCTGCTATCGTGCGTTTCCATGTAGTTGGAGAAGATGCATATTTCTTAGCATGGACAACCACTCCTTGGACTTTACCAAGTAATGTGGCTTTGTGTGTGAATCCAAAAGAATCCTATGTGAAAGTGAAAGCGGACGGATTTGTATATTATATGGCGGAAGCTCTTGTAGAAAAGAATTTAGGCGAAGAATATGAAATTCTGGAACACATGACGGGAAAAGATCTGGAATATAAAGAGTATGTTCCTCTCTTCCCTTATGCAAATGAAATCTGTGAAAAGCAGGGCAAGAAGGCGTTTTTTGTTACCTTAGCAGATTACGTTACTTTAACGGATGGTACTGGTGTG
>JAGOGN010000048.1 GCA_017996675.1 Lachnospiraceae bacterium
AAAAATTCCCGTCAATTGATGATTTGAAATTGCAAATTCAAAAGGATATTCATTGTGCAAGAAAGTACTGGGAAGAACATAGCTTTGACGAGAGTTATTACGGAAATATTACAAATAGTTGACAAAATGTGGATGCTTTGATACGATAAGTACGAAAAATGACATTTGAGGAGTATTTAATCATGAAACTGAAAACAATAAAGCAGCTTTGTCTTGGACTAACGTTTGTGGGTTTTGCTTATTTTTTAAGTGGAACGACGGATGCAACACCATTCACGACTGTAAATGCAGGAATTTGTTCCATTTTATCTAACTGCATCAATAATCAGGCTAGTATCTCGATTCAAAAGCAGCAATTGTCTGCTTCTAATACAGCAACTAACGCAAATACAACTTCTTCAAACTCGGAATCTAGTGTTTTTGGATATACAAATTTGGGCGTTGCAAATGTTGATGGCTCCTTAAATATTCGAAAAGATCCATCAAAAGATGGCGAGTTAGTAGGTAAGCTACCATCAAATGCTGGATGTGAAATTTTAAATTCTTCAAATGGATGGCATCAGATTCAATCTGGTAAAGTTTCTGGATGGGTTTCTGGTGAATTTTTATTAACAGGTGATCAAGCGAAAGAACGTGCTTTAAGCGTAGCTGTCAATTTAGCAAAAGTTAAGACACAGACACTTTATGTTCGTGAGCAGCCAACAAAAGATTCTGCAATTGTTTCAATGGTTGCAAATGAAGAAGAATTAGAAGTTGTAGCAATTAAAGACGGTTGGGCACAAGTTGTTTTAGATGCTGATAAAGGATGGATCAGTATGGATTATGCTACGGTATCCAAACAGCTTAAGAAAGCATCTACCATCACGGAACTGAAATATGGTTCTGGCGTATCCGACGTAAGAGTATCACTTGTACAATTTGCATTGCAATATGTTGGTAATCGATATGTTTGGGGTGGAACAAGCTTAACCAAAGGAATTGATTGCTCAGGATTTACAATGCGAGTTTATGAACATTTTGGAATTGGTTTGCCACATTATTCGGGTGCGCAGGCAGGAAGAGGAAAACGAATCAGTTCCTCAAGTGCGAAACCGGGAGATTTGTTCTTTTATGGAAAAGGTGGCAAGATTAACCATGTTGCAATTTACATCGGAAATGGTCAGATTGTACATGCCAGCTCGCCAACAACAGGTATTAAAGTTTCAGGAGCATTCTATCGTACGCCAATTTGTGTAATTCGATTAATTAACGATTAAATAGCAGAAGTATCTTTACAATAATGGTTCAATATGCTAAACTAACTTAGTGTTTAATAGCCCTGCGTTCGGTTTTATGGACACTCCGACCTATGACTGGATGTAACACAAGATAATTGGGCGTTAATAGTAGAAGGAGGAATTAGTAATGATTTCAAAAGAAAGAAAAACAGAAGTAATGAACGAGTATGCAAGAACACCTGGTGATACAGGATCGCCTGAAGTACAGGTAGCAGTTCTTACAGAAAGAATCAAAGAATTAACAGAACATTTGAAAGTGAATCCAAAAGATCATCATTCAAGAAGAGGACTGTTAAAAATGGTAGGTCAGAGAAGAGGCTTACTTGGATACTTAAAAGGAAAAGATATTGAAAGATATCGTTCTTTAATTGAGCGTTTAGGAATTAGAAAATAGTCGCTTTAAGACGATAACTAAAATAGAGCGGTTATTCCGCTCTATTTTATTATAAAACTAACAGGCAAGCCTTGTCCCGAGACCACTGAAAAGCTTATACTTGGTATGAATTTTTCAGTAGTTTCGGTGGCTTAGCCGGAAAAAGGAGATTAATATGTATAAATCATATTCAATGGAACTGGCAGGAAAGAAACTGACAGTTGAACTTGGAAGAGTAGCAGCACAAGCAAATGGTGCAGCATTCATCCATTATGGGGATACTGTATTGCTTTGTACAGCAACTGCATCCGAAAAGCCAAGAGAAGGCATTGATTTTTTCCCATTAAGCGTGGAATTCGAAGAAAAAATGTATGCTGTTGGTAAAATCCCTGGAGGATTTAATAAAAGAGAAGGAAAAGCATCTGAAAACTCAGTATTAACCTGTCGTGTAATTGACAGACCAATGAGACCTCTTTTCCCAAAAGATTACAGAAATGATGTTACTTTAAACAACTTAGTTTTAAGTGTTGATCCAGAATGCAGACCTGAATTAGTTGCTATGTTAGGTGCTGCGATTGCAACAAGTATTTCAGATATTCCATTTGATGGTCCATGTGCAACAACACAAATCGGAATGATCGATGGCAAATTTATTGTAAATCCAAACCAGAAAGACTGGAATGATGGAGATTTACAGTTAACTGTAGCGTCTACAAAAGAAAAAGTAATTATGATTGAAGCAGGTGCAAATGAAATACCTGAATCGACCATGATTGAAGCAATTTATATGGCTCATGAATTTAATCAGACTGTAATTGCCTTTATTCAGCAAATGGTTGATGAAGTGGGAAGAGAAAAGCATACTTATACAAGCTGTGCAATGCCAGAAGAACTTTTCGCAAAGATGAAAGAGATCGTTCCTCCATCTGAAATGGAAACAGCTGTATTTACTGATATGAAACAAGTTCGTGACGAAAATCTTAGAGCAATCCGTGATCGCTTAATTGAAGCTTTTTCAGATAATGAAGAATGGGTTTCTCTAATTCCAGAAGCACTTTATCAGTATCAGAAGAAAACAGTACGTAAGATGATCTTAAAAGATCGTAAACGTCCTGACGGAAGAAAAGTGGAAGAGATTCGTAAATTAAGTGCAGAAGTTGATTTGATTCCACGTGTTCATGGATCTGGTATGTTTACAAGAGGACAGACACAGATTTGTACCATTACAACACTTGCTCCATTATCTGAAGCTCAAAGAGTTGATGGAATGGATGATAATATTATTAATAAACGTTATATGCACCATTATAATTTCCCATCCTATTCGGTAGGTGAAACCAAACCTTCTAGAGGTCCAGGACGTAGAGAAATTGGACATGGTTCTTTAGCAGAAAAAGCTCTGATTCCTGTATTACCAACAGAAGCAGAATTTCCATACGCAATTCGTACTGTATCAGAAACTTTTGAATCTAACGGTTCTACTTCACAGGCATCTGTTTGTGCATCTACCTTATCATTGATGGCTGCTGGTGTTCCAATTAAGAAACCAGTTGCTGGAATTTCCTGTGGTCTTGTTACAGGCGATACAGACGATGATTATATTGTATTAACAGATATCCAGGGTCTTGAAGATTTCTTTGGTGATATGGACTTTAAAGTTGCTGGTACACATGATGGAATCACAGCAATCCAAATGGACATTAAAATTCATGGATTAACACGTGCAATTGTTGAAGAAGCAATTGTTCGAACAAAACAGGCTCGTGAACAGATTTTAACAGATGTAATGGAACCAGTAATCGCTACTCCTAGGGAAACTGTAGGAGAATTTGCTCCTAAGATTCGTCAGATCATGATTGAGCCTACAAAAATTGGTGATGTTGTTGGTCAAAGAGGAAAGACTATTAATGCCATTATTGATTCTACAGGAGTTAAAATTGATATTAATGATGAGGGAGCAGTATCTGTATGTGGTTTAGATTCAGAAGCAATGGATCGCGCATTAGAGATGATTCGCATTATCACAACAGATTTCGTAGAAGGTCAGATTTTTGAAGGAACTGTAATCAGCATTAAAGAATTTGGAGCTTTTATTGAATTTGCACCTGGAAAAGAAGGAATGGTTCACATTTCTAAAATTTCAAAAGATCGTGTAAATCATGTAGAAGACGTTTTAACTATTGGAGACAAAGTAACCGTTGTTTGCATGGGTAAAGATAAAATGGGAAGAATTAGCTTTAGTATGAAAGATGTTCCAACCGTATAACAGTTGATAGTAACAAAGATGTTAGGGGTGCGACATTGGTCGCATCCCTTTTTAAAGAAGGAGGAAATCACGTGAAACGCATTCGAAATATATTGACTAGTCGTGTTTTTTTATGGTGCTTCAGTGCAATTCTTCAAGTTTCATGGATTCTTGTTATTTTATTTATTTTAAATCAAAATTCCCGAATTCTTTATTGGATGACAACAGGATTAGCAATTTTAACAGTTTTAATTATTGTAAATAAAAAAGATAACCCATCGTATAAACTTGCATGGTCGGTTCTAATCTTGTCCATTCCCGTACTTGGGCTGGTTACCTATGGCTTTTTTGGACTCCCAAGTCTTACACGCGCGAAAAAGGAAGCGTTTCAAATGGTACATGAGATTGCAATTTTTCCACTTCCTGGTAATCAAGAAGTGATAGAACGTGTTGCAAATAGAAGCCGAGGTGCTTCAAAACAGGTCGAATACATTACTAAATGGTCTTCTTATCCAATTTACGAACACACACAATCCACTTATTATTCCACTGGTGAGAAAATGTTTCCAGCAATGTTGGAAGACATTAAGAAAGCAAAGGAATTCATTTTTTTAGAATTCTTTATTCTTGCTCCTGGTTATATGTTGGATACTATTCTTGACTTGCTGGAACTAAAAGTCAAAGAAGGTGTTGAAGTTCGTTTTATCTACGATGATTTAGGAAGTGTGTTTACAACTGGTAAAAATTATTACAAAGAAATACAAAAAAGAGGAATACAATGCGTCAAATTTAATCCCCTGAAACCGATTCTTTCTGTCGTAATGAATAATCGAGATCATCGAAAAATTTTGGTTATTGACGGAAAAGTTGGGTTTACTGGAGGAATTAATTTAGCTGATGAATATATTAACCGTATCGAACGGTTTGGATACTGGAAAGATACAGGTCTTAGAATTGAAGGTCCGGCAGTGGATAATTTCACCTCCATGTTTTTAGAAATGTGGGATTTTTCAGCAAATACACAAGAAAATGTAAAACATTATTTGTTTCGCTATCAGGAAGATCAGTTACCGGAATCTGATGGATTTGTTCTTCCCTATGCGGATTCACCCATGGATCATGAAAAGGTCGGCGAAAATGTATATTTAAATATTGTAAATCGTGCAAAAGATTATATCTATATTTTTACGCCTTATTTGATTATTGATAATGAAATGATGACAGCACTGTGCAATGCATCCAAAAGTGGTGTTGATATTCATATTGTTACGCCTGGTATTCCAGACAAGAAATTGGTTTTCTGGCTGACACAGTCCTATTATGATCAATTAATTGAAGCAGGTGTAAGTATTCATGAATTTACGCCAGGATTTATTCATGCAAAAGTATTTGTATGTGATGATGTAATTGCAACAGTTGGAACGATCAATATGGATTATCGAAGTTTATATTTGCATTATGAATGCGGGGTATGGATGTTTCGAACAAACGCAATCGAACAAATTAAAAAAGATGCTTTAGCTACCATTAAGGATTCGCGAACCATTACTTTAGAGCAATGTATCCATCGTTCTTGGGGTGAACAAACAATCCGAGGCATTTTACGATTATTTGCTCCATTGCTTTAGAAAGGGTGTAGTTATGATTTATGTCGCTATCTTAGCGGGAGTGGTATTGGCTTGTCTAGTTGTTCTTTTGATTGATTTGTTTTTTCCTAAAATCACAAAATATGAATTTTCCGAAGCTAAAATTCACGATGCATTATCGATGATTGTTTTATCCGACTTACATGGTCGAACTATGTTAATGAGTGAGCGTAAATCTATCCGTAGAATAAGGGAATGTAAGCCAGATCTTATTTTACTTGCGGGAGATATGATTACTACGAGACAGATTCATAACTATGAAAGTACCTGCAATTATCTTGAGCAGTTGAGTAAAATTGCACCTGTTTATTATAGTTTAGGAAATCATGAGCAAAAAGCTTTGATTTCTACTTCAAAATATTACGAAAATGGTCAGTTCTATTTGAACAAATTAAAAGATAACCATTCCATTCAGATTTTGGATAATCAAACAGCACTAGTTAAAATTAAAAATTCTGTTATTCATATCCATGGATTGTCCCTTCCAACAAAGTTTTTTATTAAAAAACCGAAAAATAGTCAACCTTTGCCTGATATTTCGCAGTTTTTAGGTGAATCGACTCATCAGGATTTTAATATTTTATTGGCTCATCATCCAAAATATATGAAACAATATGTGGAATGGGGTGCGGATTATATTTTTGCTGGACATTATCATGGTGGCATTCTTCGTCTACCTTTTATTGGTGGTGTGATTTCCCCTGAATTCCAGCTTTTCCCCAAATATTCAGGTGGAGACTATCACTTTGGAACGCAACATGGTATTGTTTCGAGAGGAATCGGCATTCATACGTTTCCAGTTCGCTTTTTAAATCGTTCCCAAATTATTCACGTGAAATTAGTCCCTTGTATTGAAAAACCAAAAAAAATCCAGTAAAATATCCATTGGAGGATGATCATGAATTTGCAGGTTAAATTAGAGACTTTTGAAGGACCCTTAGATTTATTACTACACTTAATCGAAAAAAACAAAGTAAATATATATGATATACCAATTTCTGAAATTACAAATCAATATTTAGAGTATATCCGTCAGATGCAGCGACAGGATTTGAATGTGATGAGTGAATTTTTGGTTATGGCAGCCACGTTATTGGATATCAAATCGAAACTTTTACTTCCAATAGAAGAAGTGGAAGAGGGTGAAGTGGAAGATCCTCGAACAGAATTAGTAGAACAATTATTACAGTACAAAATGTACAAATTTATTGCATATGAACTAAAAGATCGACAAATTGATGCGCAACGCTCCCTTTATAAGGAGCCGACTTTTCCAAACGAAGTTCTTGCTTATGAAGAACCAGTGGATATGGAGAGTCTTTGCTCAGAAATGGATCTTAAGAAATTGAACGAAATCTTTCGCTCAATCATGAAAAAACAAATTGATAAAATCGACCCTGTTCGAGCTAAATTTGGCAAGATTGAGAAAGAAGAAATCTCAGTTGAAGATGCAATCTTTCAATTGGAAGAATATGCAAAAGTTCATAAAGAATTTTCATTTCGAAGTCATTTGTTAATGCAAAAAAGCAAGATGGCAATTGTGGTATCCTTTTTGGCCATTTTAGAATTAATGAAAATTGGGAAAATAAGCATTACACAAACGAATTTATTCGATGATATTATTATTACATCATGTATTCATGTTTAGAATGGAATAGGAGAAAAATGAATTATAAAGCACATATTGAAGCGATATTATTTTCTTTTGGAGATAGTGTTCCAGTTAAAAAAATAGCGGAATCGCTTGAACTGGACGAAAAACAAACCCGGAATATTTTATCAGAAATGATGGAGGACTACGAATCTTGTAATCACGGAATCAGGTTAATCGAATTAGATGGATCATTCCAATTTTGTACCAAACCGGAAACTTATGATACGCTGATTAAAGTGAAAACCATCCCCAAACGGTTTGTGTTAACCGATGTAGTATTAGAAACATTATCTATTATTGCATATAAACAGCCCATCACAAGGATTGAAATCGAGAAAATCAGAGGTGTGTCTTGCGATCATGCGGTGAACAAATTAATAGAGTTTAAGTTAGTTCAGGAAGTTGGAAGACTGGATGCACCAGGTCGTCCGCTATTATTTGGAACCACGGAAGAATTCTTACGTAACTTTGGAGTTCCTTCTTTGGAAGAACTTCCAACACTAGAAGCAGAGCAGATCGAAGAATTCAAACAACAAGCTCAAAATGAAATGGGTACCTATGAAACCAATGAGTGAAAGCTCATTTTGGCGTCATATACAAAAAGAGTGTGAAGGAAATCATGCAAAAAAGTTGATTCCTTTTGATTTTGTGCTATAATAGAAAAGTAGAGCGCCAATTGACTACAATTGGCGCTACTTTTTTTATGAACGGGTGGGAATTATGAGTAATTCGAATCAGCTATTGAATCGCATAAATGAGCGATACAGCTCCATGAGTAAAGGCCAGAAGATTCTTGCAACCTATATTACGGATAACTTTGACAAAGCTGTTTTTTTGACTGCTGCAAAGTTAGGTGACGAAGTAGGTGTAAGCGAATCTACAGTGGTACGTTTTGCTACACATTTAGGATATCGCGGATATCCAGAGTTCCAGAAAGCTTTAGCAGATATGGTTACAAACAAATTGCATTCTTCGAAAAGAATGGAAGTTACTTATGGTAGAATGGATAAGACCAAAATATTGGAATCCGTTTTACAAGCTGATTGTGAAAGAATTCATAAAACATCTGAAATGCTAGATGAAGCAACCTTTCATCAGGCGGTGGATCTCTTAATTCAGGCAAAGCGAATTTATGTGATTGGAATCAGAAGTTGTGCTCCTTTAGCTGAATTTTTTACGTTTTATTTAAATTTATTATTTCACGATGTAAAGTTAATTCATACGAATAGTTCTAGCGAATTATTTGAACAAATGATGTACATCGGTAAAGATGATGTGATTGTAGGCATTAGTTTTCCCCGCTATTCCATGCGAACATTAAAAGCATTGGAATTTGCAAACAGTAGAAATGCAAAAGTAATTACGATTACAGATAGTGTTCATTCGCCAATGAATTTATATTCATCCTGTAATTTACTTGCTGCATCTGATATGGGTGCCGTATTAGATTCTCTAGTTGCTCCTTTGAGTGTAATGAATGCTCTGATTATGGCAATTTGTATGAGAAAACAAAAAGAAGTTGTAAAAAATCTTGATATTTTAGAAGAAATCTGGGAAGAATATCAGGTTTATGAGTCCGATGAAATTAATCTGATTGATGATGGTGTTCGGATTCGATATTCCAGAATGGAGAATAATTAATGAATCAAATAGTAATAATTGGCGGTGGTGCAGCGGGCATGATTGCCGCATATGCAGCTGCCACTCATGGTGCGACCGTGCACTTGATAGAAAAAAATGAAAAGCTTGGAAAGAAACTCTTTATTACTGGAAAAGGCAGATGTAACTTAACAAATGCCTGTGATCCGGAAGATTTTTTTACTCAGGTAACTTCAAATTATAAATTTTTATATAGTTCTTTTTATACTTTTTCAAATTCAGATGTGATGGATTTGTTTGAAAACAATGGATGTCGACTGAAAGTTGAACGTGGGAACCGTGTTTTTCCGCAGTCCGATCATTCCAGTGACGTGATACGTGCGCTAGAGCAATTATTAAAAGCAAATCATGTACAAGTTCATTTACGGACTAGTGTGTCTGAGCTTCTTGTTGAGAATAACCAAGTAAAAGGTGTTCGTACATCCAAAGGTGAAGTGATTTCCTGTTCAAAAGTTTTAATTGCAACAGGTGGATTGTCCTATCCTACAACTGGTTCAACCGGTGACGGGTATCAGTTTGCAAAGAAAAATGCACATACGGTCACCCCTTTAACGCCATCTCTTGTTCCATGCAATGTAGCAGAAGATTATGTAAAACAATGGCAGGGCATTTCGTTAAAGAATGTTGGGTTTCGACTGCTTGATCAAAATAAAGTTGTTTTTGACGATTTTGGTGAACTTTTATTTACGCATTTTGGTGTAAGTGGTCCACTGATTTTAAGGGCTAGTAGTAGAGCGAATGCCTTGCTTATGAGAGGTTCTTTAAAGGCTGAAATTGATTTAAAACCAGCTCTTAGCTTTGAGC
>JAGOGN010000004.1 GCA_017996675.1 Lachnospiraceae bacterium
GTGTGTCCATCCACCTTCCTGTGGAATTGGTGCATTTGCATGTCTCGCACCCTGAGCAACTGGACACATGAGTTCAACTTCATGAGAATAAATCATATGAATCTCCTTTCCATATTGTACTTTGTTTCTATTGTAACACGATTTTTGTAAGAAACCTATTCCACAATGTACACAAAAAATTATACCGAACCAACGTGGTTGTTGGCATTGTGCTATCTTTTCTCTACAATTTCATTTCCGTTTTTATAAATTGAATTGGAAGGCACAACCCCACGCACACTAGACAGCGGATAAACATTAGAGTTTTTTCCAATTACGGTTCCAGGATTTAATACGCTGTTGCATCCTACTTCCACATGATCTCCTAATATAGCTCCAACTTTCTTACGATTAGTATGGATTTCTTCAATCTTATTTTTGATCACAACAAGTGATTTATCAGATTTTACATTGGATGTAATGGATCCTGCTCCCATATGGGCGTAGAACCCTAAAATGGAATCGCCTACGTAATTATAATGTGGCACTTGCACATGATTAAACAAAATCACATTTTTAAGTTCTGTAGAATTACCCACAACAGCATGTTTTCCAACGATTGCATTTCCTCTGATAAATGCACAGTGACGAATTTCTGCCTCTTCATCAATAATGCATGGTCCTGTGATACTTGCAGTTGGATAAACCTTTGCAGATTTTGCAATCCATACATTTTCATCAACTTGTTCAAAAATTTCACGATCTAATGTTGGTCCAATTTCTAAAATATAGTTTCCTATTTCAGAAAGGACTTCCCATGGGTATTGAAAAGTTGTAAATAAGTTCTTACTCATTGTTTCATCTAAACTAAAAAGTTGCTCGTTCTTACATTCTTCCATTATTTTTTTCCACCTTTCGTGCCATATATTTTTTTCAGTTCATGAAAATTATGTTGTAATGCAGGTCCATAATAATTCGTCTTTACTTGATCGGTATGCTTATTAATAAAGGTTTCCAACTTTTCCATATATTCTTCAGAGGTGATACTTCCATCTGCCACCTGAGTTAATCCCATTTCCCAACTGGCTGTAAGTTTCGGATTTAGTAACGAAAAGATGGATGCCCCAACTACTTCATAGATGCACTCACCTAACAATGTTGGAGTGATGATCTGTGTTTTCTTATTCAGATTTAAATATTGAATGTTCACCAGTTTTTTTTGAATTTCCGCCCTAGTCGCACTGGTTCCAATACCACTTCCTTTGATTTGAATGCGAAGCTCTTCATCTTCAATTAACTGTCCTGCGTTTTCCATTGCCAAAATCAAAGTTCCTGAATTATAGCGCTTTGGTGGGGATGTTTCACCCGCTTTCACCTGAATTTGAATGATTGGAAATGGCGTTCCTTTTTTGATGGTAGCCAGCTGATTTAAGAAAGATTCATCCATTTCTACTTCTTCTGAATCCTCTTCTTTTTCAGTTTCAGCGCCATCGTCCACTTCTGTTTTATCTTTTTTCGCAAACGTATAAGTCATAATACTTAAATAGCCCGGGTCCTGTAGAACCTTCATATTTGAGAAAAAATGTTCCGCTCCAATACAAACATCCATCGTAATTTTCTTGTAGATTGCAGGTGGCAAAAAAATAGCAATAAATCGTCGAACGATGATTTCATATATTTTTGCAGACAATGGTTTTAATTTTGCTAATTCCTGGATTCCCTGACCCGTTGGAATTATCGCATAATGGTCCGTTATTTGCTTATCATTGACGTATCTTGTCTTACTAATATTTTTATAGGATCCTTCTTCTAGAATTTTGGAAACACTTTCTTTCACCACATTCAGCTGCATAATTCCTTTTAGATTTGTTGTGATTTCTTTCGCAACTGCAGTCGATAATACACGTGCATCCGTTCTAGGATAGGTGACCATCTTCTTTTCGTATAGTTCCTGAACAATCTTTAATGTTTCATCTGGACTAATTTTAAATAACTTAGAACAATCATTCTGGATTTCTGCAAGATTATAAAGAAGTGGAGGATTTTTGGTTTCTTTCTTCTGTTCCACTTTCTGCACAATCGCTTCAAATGGCTGAACTTGTTTCAAATCATCCACCAGTCGATTTGCGTCTTCCTCTAATCGGAATCCATTCTCCTTATATAACTTAGGCGATTCAAAATAAGCACTTCCTGTTACCGCTTTCCACTCACCGTCCACTTTTCTTCCAAAAATATCCAATTGGTCCAAAACCCGATAAAACGGCTGTACTTGAAAGGAACGAATCTCTCGTTCTCTATTTACTACCATTCCTAAAACACAGGTCATGACCCTGCCAACAGAAATAACGGTATATTTTTCATTTAAAAATTTGGAGATATCGTTGCCATACTTTAATGTTAACAGTCTGGAAAAATTAATACCCATTAAATAGTCTTCTTTTGCGCGTAAAAAAGCAGAATCTGCCAGATTATCATACTCTGTCAAGGACTTTGCTTCTTCAATTCCTCTATGAATTTCAGCCTCAGTCTGCGAATCGATCCACACTCGTTTTCGATTTTTTCCTTGAACTTTTGCTTGTTGTTCCACTAAACGATAAATATATTCTCCTTCTCGTCCAGAGTCAGTACAAACATAAATTGTGTCTACGTCTTCACGGTTCAATATGCCTTCAACAATCCGAAATTGTTTTGCAACCTGTGGAATTACCTCATAGATAAATTGATTCGGCAAAAATGGAAGGGTTGACAAATTCCACTTTTTTAAAGAAGGATCATACTTTTCCGGATAGCTCATCGTTACAAGATGTCCTACACACCAGGTTACCAGATAATTTTCTGATTCTAAATATCCGTCCCTGCTTTGTAAGTTCTGATTCAGTGCTTTCGCAAATTCCTTCGCAACACTGGGTTTTTCTGCTATAAATACTGATTTAGCCATTCGTTCTCAACTTTCTTTTATAAATGGTTCATATCTACTAATACCAGATTTGGCTGTTTTTGAGCCAAATCAACTAATTTTCTGTCAAATTTAGATGCAGAAAACAGATATACATGTTTTGGATTGATTTTTGCCATCTGGGCATCCGCCAATAATTTCTCATAAGTTTGGAAATCAAAATCAGACTCTGACCAACCACATTTACCGATGAGACTTTCACGTATCTCATTCTGCACAACAATATCAATCGTTCCTTGTTTCCCGATCCAGGTTCCTAATTTCACAATCTCAACTGGAAGCTGTTTAACCTCATTGACCAGTTCTAGATATTCTCTACATACTTTTACAAAATAAGGTTCAAAATAAGTTGTAAGTTCGTTTTCAATATATTTTGTATAAAAACTTTCCGGCACCATCATTTTCAGATCGCTCTCATGTGGATAAACAAAACGGAACCAAAATTGAATAAAGGTATTTCGGATTCGATACATTCCTTTTTTCGTATTTTCCCAACCACCGGTCTCTAAGGATTCTATTTTTTCAATAATATCAAAAGCCATCAAATTCTTCATGTAAACGCTTATTTTAGGGCGTGAAAATCCTGTATATAAAAACAAATCGTTTAATTTGTTTTTTCCGGAAGCAATGGCACCTAAAATGGTATAGTAAATGGATAATTCGCGTAATTCTGATTCTAAAATTGTTTGCGCCTCCTTGTGCAAAAAGCCATTTTCTGAAAGAATATATTTACAAACATTAAATTTAAGGCCTCTCTTCGCATCCCAATGATCCAGATACGACTGGCATCCACCTAACACTCCATACACTTCTACTGATTCCCTTACGGAATAATCTGGAAAAGTTCGTACAACATCTAAGAATCCTTCTTCTTCCAGCTTTAGTTTTTCAGCAATTTTTCCTTTGCTCTTGCCTAAAACGGTATCTAATTCTGTCTCAACCCAATGAATCTCAGATGAGAGAAAAAGAATGGTTACCGTTCCTGGATATAATTTTCGCTCTAAAAGTTTCTCAACAGATTTCATGAATTCTGGGTCTCTACGTAGAATTCGATCCACATCATCAATCACTACTACTAACTTTGTCAAATCACCACTCTTAATTTTCGAAAAACAGGAGTCATAGGATGCCTCTGAAACCGTAACACGGTACTGCGACTCGATATCTTCTTTCATTCGAAGAATCTGTTCTTTTGCAGAAGCATGTCTGGATGCATAATAAAAAAATTTCTTTCCTTTACAAAATTCTTTGACTAAATCCATCTTCCCCAAATAATTCTGCCCATATACGAAAATCAAATTGCTGTTCTTTTCCTCATAATAATGATTTAAGACTGCTAAATCGCCTTTCCTTGATGACATGTTCATCCTCCTAATTATCGCAAAATTCTAATGAAATTATATCATACCGTAACTTTTTATTCAATGTCAAAGAACCCTTCTTCACATAACAACTCAGCAGTCAGAACTGAACCTCCTGCCGCACCTCTTAAAGTATTATGGGATAAGCCGATAAATTTGTAATCATAAAGAGTATCTTCTCTTAATCGACCTGCAACGATACTCATCCCATTTCCTTCCATCACATCTAAAGTAACCTGTGGGCGATTATCATCTTCTTTATAGACCAAGAAATGAGCAGGAGCACTTGGAAGATTCTTCAGCTGTGGTAATCCCTGAAATTCTCTCCAACATCTCAGAATGTCTTCACGGGAAGGTTTTTTCTCGAAGTTCACAAAAACAGCAGCCATATGTCCATCTAAAACAGGAACTCGAATACATTGTGTTGTAATAACCGGTAAAGTTTCTGGAATAATCTGACCATCTCTGTATTCACCTAAAATTCGCAATGGCTCTTTTTCACTCTTCTCTTCCTCACCAGCAATATACGGAATTACATTTCCGATCATTTCTGGCCATGTTTCAAAGTTCTTTCCAGAACCAGAGATTGCCTGATAAGTGGTTGCAACGACTTCTTTCGGTCCGTATTCTTTTAATGCATATAAAAGAGGAGTATAACTTTGAATGGAACAGTTTGGTTTTACAACAATAAATCCTCTTTTTGTACCCAAACGACGTTTTTGAGTTTCCAAAATTCGAAGGTGATCTCCATTAATTTCTGGAATAATCATTGGTACATCTGGTGTCCAACGATGTGCGCTATTATTTGAAACCACAGGAATTTCTGCCTTTGCATAAGCTTCTTCCAAATCTGCGATTTCATTCTTTTTCATATCAACTGCGCAAAAAACAAAATCTACTTTATCACGAATGGAATCAATATCTAAAGCAGATTCAACCGTCATATCCTTGATACTTTCCGGTATTTCCCCTTCCATCTTCCAACGATTGTGAACCGCTGTACTATAGGTTAGCCCTGCACTTCTTTCGCTTGCAGCAAGTACCGTAATATGAAACCATGGATGATTGTTTAATAGCATCACCAAACGTTGACCCACCATACCTGTTGCTCCTAAAATTCCTACCCTATAATTTCTTTTGTTCATAACGTGCCTCACTTTCTCTTTTTGAAAATACACATCCACAATAATCCTGTCTATATAAATGATATTCTTTTGAAATTTCTGTTGATTTTAAATAGCCATTTTTCTTTTTAAAATCAGTTGGTAAATATGCCACACCACATTGACTTGCAATCTCTTCTCCAATTTGATTGATCACAGTTGCATTTTTTAGAGGGCTAATAGTCAATGTCGTTGCAAAGTACTCGCACTGATTCTCCACAGCCATTCTCGCCGCTTCCATCAGTCGAAGGCGAAAACAGACCAGACATCTGCCTCCTCGCTCCGGTTCGTCTTCCAGTCCCCGTATTTGACTGTAAAATAGCTCAGATTGATAGTCTTCGCTGACGAGTTGAATTTGATTATCCGAGACCCCATTTAGATTCATCTGCTGGACCAAATAGGTCATTTCTTCTGTTCTTTTTTGATATTCCTCATCCGAATCCATATTGGGATTAAAAAAAAGAGCTACAATTTGAAAAGAGTTCTTTAAATAGTCCAACACATACGTGGAACATGGCGCGCAACAACTGTGAAGTAATAATCTAGGTTTCACTTGTTGATCCTTATTTTCTTCTATGATTCGTTCTAAATTCTGTTGCACGTTCATCTTTAAATGTACTCCTTTTCTTTTCATCTATCATACCCTCATTTGACTATTTTGTCCATAAAAAAACCCCAGACGCGGGTCAAGCTCTGCGTTCTGGGATTTGTAGAAGCTTCGAATCGGATTTGAACCGACGACCTACTGATTACGAATCAGTTGCGCTACCAACTGCGCTATCGAAGCTTAACTAACATCAAGTATTATATCGAGTTTTTTGCTATATTGCAATCTTTTTTTAAAAAAAGTTGTTCTTTTTAACCATCCTTGCTATAATCATTTTAGATCAAATTAAGGAGGTCTCTTATGACTGACACAACTAAAAAATTGGATATCCATGCATTTATACGCAAACCGAAAATGGCTCTTTATGCATTAATCAGTTATTGCATTCTTTTTCTTGCATTTTGTATCCTTTCTTTCTTTTTTACGAACAACACAATTGTTGTTACCTGTATTCTTTTTTTAATTGCTATTCTACTAGCAAAGCTTCTAAGTGATCTTCCAATTTATGGAATTGGAATTTGTGCTTTCCTGATTTTTATCAGTGGATTATTTGTAAAACAACCTTTATTGACACTGTTTTCAATGTTACTTTTTATTGGTGCTTTTGGTGTCATTCACATGATTCGTATACACGGAGGATTCTTAACAAAATAATGTCCATTGGAATATTCTACGCATCAAATTTCATAGACTCTGTAGAAATCATTAGAGAAAAGCTTTTTTCTGAAGCTTTTCAGACTTTTTTCGGCTTTCCTTATCAGGAAGCCGAAATTTCTATTTCTAGCGGTGGTAAACCAGAATTTAAAGCTGGCTGTCATGCTGGCTGTTTTTTTAATTTATCCCATAGTAAGACCATACTGGCCCTCGCTTGTAGCACCTCTTTGATTGGAATTGATGTGGAAGATCAAAGATTTTTTTCTCCAAAATTAATCCAGCGAATTTCCTCAAAAGAAGAACTGCTTACACACGAAGAGTCATTAGTATCGCAATCCTATGCACTGGCTCTGTGGACTTTTAAAGAAGCCTATGTCAAATATACAGGAAACGGACTGAGAGAACCTTTTCATAGTTTCAGCGTCCCTAATCTGGATGATTCATTATTAGCTCAATCTTCTTTCCAGTTGATGCACTCACCAAAAGAAACAGAAACGCTTTTCTTTTTCAGTATGCCCATTTTGCATTCTCGCTTGACAATTTGTTCAACTGATCCGTCCAGTCCTCAACTAGTTCCACTCATCTTATAAGAAACAAAAAAACAGGAAATATTCCTGTTTTTTTATTATGAGTTATTTCTTATTTTTGTTCAGCAGCTGCATCTTCCTGAATCTTTTCGTATTCAGCCTGTGTCACGTCTTTGATTTCTGCTTTACTTGTGAGATAATCGAACATCTCTAAATTCACAAGATATGCTTTGATTTCATCTTTTCCATATGCTTCTTCTAATTTTTTAACAGAAGTAACAGAAAAATCATCCAAAATTTCCTTTGCTAAAGCATCATATTCGCTATCTTTTACTTCGATTTTCAATTTCTGAGTCAACGCTTTTGCAATCATTTCTGAGTTCACATATTCTACTAAATACTCTTTATAGGTCGATCCATATAACATTTTCACGTAGGCATCTCTTTCTAATCCCCATTGAGATGCAGATGTGGTAAGCTGTGAACCGATTTTACTATCTAATTGTTTATATAAAGCGGATGGATAACCCTTCACTTTTGTAGTGTCGATTACTGCTTTCCATAACTGGCTTTTCAGTGTGCTATCACTATTTTTCTGGGCATTTGTCAATAAATCTTCTTTTAATTGTTCTTCATAAGCAGCTGTTGTTTCATACTTGCCATCAGAAGATTTCTTAGCGAAAGCATCATCCCATTTTGGTTGTACGCTTACTTCTTCAATTTTCTTTACGGTAACAGAAAACACTACTGCTTTTCCTGCAACTGTTGCTGTCTGATAATCATCTGGGAACTTAAGATTTAAAGTACGCTGTTCACCTTTCTTCGCACCAACCAGACCTTCATCAAATCCACTAATCATAGATCCTTGACCACAAATATATTTATAATCTTCACTGGTACCACCATCGAATTCTTTTCCATCGATTGTACCCTTAAAGTCAATTGTGATCTGATCATTGTTTTCAACTCCACGTTCCGTAACTTCTTTATATTCCACACCTTTTTTTAATAAAGAATCAATACTTTCCTGCAAATTAGCATCTGTAACTTCTGGTTTGATTCGATAAGCAACCTTTCCTTCAAAGTCACCTAATGTTACATATTTAAACGGATCATACTTTACCTCTGTTACTGTTTCTGTTTCTGACTTTCCTGCCTGAGTCTTCCATACGATTGCTACCACTACTCCAATGATTGCAACGATAAGCACGCTTGTAATCATCATTGATCTGAAACGTAATTTTTTTTGTTTCTCTTCTTCGAGTCTTCTTTTACTGTAATTTGACATTACCCATTCTCCAATCTTATTTTCTCCTTTATTTTTAACATATAAATGAATAAAATAAAAGTACTTTCACAAAATTTTCTTGCATTATAGGAAAAATAATGATACATTTAACCCACGTACATATTCTAATGTACAATCTAATATTTCTCTCACATTTCGTGAATGATACCCACCAATTTTTTCAAAAAAAGTAATTAGGAAAGAAGGGATGCACTTGATTGTTTTGCTACTATCTATCAGATTAACAAATTAATATGAAAGGATTGTGTCTATTACGAAAACTTTATTATCTTACGATCAATTTAAACAAATGTTACTGGAAATGCTGGAAGCTCTCATACCGCCAGAAGCAGCACTTCATCTACAATCAGTAACCAAAAACAATCAGATTCACCTAGATGGTCTGGCAATTCTCAATACAGATAAAAATATCAGTCCCACAATCTACATTAATTATTACTATGACGACTACGTCGATCATTTTGGCAGCCAAATCGAAGACGATGCAATTTCAACAGAATCTTTTGCAGATGAATTATCCCACTACTTTTTAGATTTATCTCATACCATTCTTAAAATTCATCAGGAAAATTTACCTCCAACAAACTTTAATGTTGATTTTTTTCAGGATTTTGAAAATGTCAAAGAACAACTGGTATTTAAGCTAGTGAACTATGATAAAAACAAAGACCTTCTTCGAAAAATTCCTCACATCCCCTATCTTGATCTCGCAATTGTTTTTCTCTGTTATCTGGACCCACTATTCGGTTCAAACGCAACCATTCTAATCACAAATGAACATTTAAATCTTTGGAAAATAAAAGATCAAATGCTTTATGAAATCGCCATTCACAACACTCCAAAAATCCTTCCGGAAGAATTAAGCACTATGGAAGAATTAATTGGTAATCTGATGCTCTCTTCTGGCGACGAATGCTTTGAAGGAGCATTTTGCGATTCTTGCGCCTCTGATATGTATATTTTATCGAACGCATCTAAAGTTTTTGGTGCTTCCTGTATTTTGTATCAAAATCTTCTCCATCACCTATCTGATCATTTTTCCTCTTCCTTTTACTTATTACCAAGCAGCATCCATGAAGTAATTCTAATTCCAACAAGGGATTCCTCCTGTCTTTCACAATTTACCCAAATGGTTCGAGAAGTAAATGAAACACAACTTAGAGCAGAAGAAATCTTATCCGATCATGCTTACTACTACGATCGCTCAAAAAAAGCTCTGATGTATTGCTAATCCCTTATTAAATATTGTAATGCAAAAAAGAAGCTCTTGTGAGCTTCTTTTTTGTGCATCAATCTTGATTCACTAAATCTTATTTTTGGTTTGCATCGCCAAAGCTTTCATTTCTCGGGCACTTGCATAAACGGTTTCCGTAATTTGCGCGCCACCCAACATTCTAGCAAGTTCATCCAGTATTCCATCCTCATTTAACGCACTAATTCTTGAAACCGTACTTTCATCCTCTACCGATTTCTCAATTTGATAATGTGCATCTGCCATCGCTGCAATTTGCGGTAAATGTGTGATACAAATCACCTGACTTCGTTTTCCGATTCGATGTAATTTTTCAGAGACCATTTGCGCGGTACGTCCACTTATTCCAGCATCAATTTCATCAAAAATAATGGTTGGAATCT
Source organism: Lachnospiraceae bacterium (assembly GCA_017996675.1). Next base: position 10,192 of record JAGOGN010000004.1, read on the forward strand.
CCTCTTTTTCTGCAAGGACTGATTTTATTGCCAGCATAATTCTGGACAATTCACCACCAGATGCTACCTGTGCTAATGGTTTTTCTTTTTCTCCCGGATTGAGGGATATATAAAATTCTACAATGTCATTACCTTCTCGTGTGTAATCTTTTGCAACTGCAAATTCCATATGAATCTTCACATCCAGAAAGTTCAATTCCGACATCTCTTTCTTAATTTCATCCACGAACTGCTGTGCTTGCGTTTTTCGAAGCTCACTTAAATTTACACAGGCATCCTCTATTTTTTTCGTTGCATCATCCAGTTCATTTCTGCAGGTTTGAATAAACATTTCATAGTTTTCCAGTTCCTGAGATCTTTTAATTTTCTGATTCAGCAATTCTAATAAATCTTTCAAAGAACATCGATATTTATCTTTTAAATGATTGAGCAAATTCAGACGTTGTTCTACTTCCTGGTATCTCTCATCTGAAAAATCTGCATCCATCAGATATTTTTGAATATCTAAATTCATATCGTTGAGCGATTCTTCTATTGACTGTAATGTCTGGTAAAAACCATTCACTTTAGGATCATAACCAGATACCAGTTGCAATTCTTTCATCGCTCGATTCATCAAATCCGAAATATTATAATCCGACTGACTGGTTAGTTCATACACTACTCCCAGATTATTGAGTATTTTATGACCTGCCTGCAAACGCTGAAATTCCACTTCCAATTGTTCGTCTTCGTTCAAAGTAAGATTTGTTTGTTCTAATTCATTAATTTCAAACTGAAGTAATTCTAGTTCCTTGGCTCTTTGATCTTCATTTAAATTAGCTTCTAAAAACTTCTTATGTGCAACCTGGTAATGATCAAAGCAGGATGCAACTTGTTTTTTTAATACTAATAAATGGTCTCCACCATAAGAATCCAAAATGTCTAAGTGATTCGCTTTATGAAGCAATGTCGCATGCTCTTGTTGACCATACAGGTGAATACAGGTTCCTGCTAGTTGGCGGATCAAAGTAGCTGGAGCACTTACTCCATTAATCTTACCCACACTTCTTCCATTGGATATTTTACGCGACAAAATTAGAACATCTTCTTCAAAATCAATTTCATTTTCTTGAAGAATTGCTCTTGTATCTGGATGATCAATGGAAAAAACAAGTTCCACATACGCGTCTTTTTGTTCTTTTAAAAGCTCTTTCGGTACTTTTTCACCTAATGCCAGATTCATTGAACCAATGATGATCGATTTTCCAGCTCCTGTTTCACCAGTCAGGATATTCAATCCTTCTTGAAACTCAACTTCAGTTTCATCAATTAAGGCGAGATTTTTAACGTGCATTCCAAGTAGCATTCCAGTCTCCTATTCTACTCCTGTTTCATCCACAATTTTACTCAGATATTCCATAATCTGCATCGCATCCTCATTGCATCGTGCAACACTCATTACGGTATCATCTCCAGCAATACTTCCAACAATTTCATCACACCCCCATGAATCAATTGCTGCCGCTACAGCCATTGCCATACCACTTACTGTGTGAACAACCAAAATATTTTGTGCAAGATCCATTCGGATCACCGCATTTGCAAAAATTCGTCTGTATTTGTTGTCCATGTCATCCATATGTCGCTCTAGTGCAACATATTTCTGTTTTCCTTTTCCAGTCGAAATTTTAGTTAATTTCAATTCACGAATATCTCTGGAAATTGTTGCCTGCGTAACCTGATAACCTTCTTTTTTCAAGCAATCCGATAAGTCTTCCTGTGTTTCGATATCATGTTCGCTTACCATCTCAAGAATTTTAAGATGTCTTTTTGTTTTCATGGCGCCCCCTTCTACTTTTGCTCCTGCATTTTCTTTCGAATATTATCCACAAAACTCATCCTTTTTAATTTTACAAGCTTTGTATATTCATTGGATTTTCGAATGATAATCCGATCCCCCACATAAAGTTCCTCGGCATAATCACCATCATAACTGGCCTTAACCATCTCATCAATTCCAGAATGTCGCTCCCCTATTTCCACCATGATTTCATCTTCCGAATTAAGTACGATGCTTCTTGTTCCCCAAGTATGTGGGCTGATTGGTGTAATTACAATCATGGATGCAGCAGGGTCAACAATCGGCCCACCACAAGACATACTGTAACCTGTTGAACCTGTCGGTGTAGATATAATCAGACCATCTGCCGTATAGGTATTTAATAATTCATGGTTCACATACAATTTATAATCAACAACTCTTAAATCACCATACCGAAAAATTACGATGTCATTTAATGCATTCAAACAAATAGAAGGTCTGGATGCTTTCTCACTATATCCTGTGAGCATCATTCGATCTTCAACCGTATAACGGTCCTCGATTAATTGTGTTAGACTTTCTTTCCAGTTCTGTTCATCAATATCGCAAAGATAACCAACCGTGCCAAGATTCATTCCAATGAGCGGAATATTCATTCCAAGGACTGCTCCGGCACATCTAATCAGCGTACCATCACCTCCAAGAACAATGATGCATTGGGTGTTTTCTGGAATATTCTCACAAAATTCTTTTGTTTTCATTTCAGAAAATCTTTGCACCTGCATCGATTTACAGGTCGCTTGATGTGCTATTATAAATTCTTCCACAGTCTTCATCCAATATTGATTTTCTTCCTTACAACTGTTTCCTAATAGCAAAAAATTATTCATTTATTTATCCAATGATGCATGAGAATTTTGAACGATCTCCTGTGCATCTACCCCTTCGCTTATGCTTGTCGTAGTTTCTTTCTTTAAATGAACTAAATATTCAATATTACCTTCTGGACCCTTGATAGGAGAAAAAGATAAATTGCGCACAGAAAATCCATTCTCCAACGAAAAATCAATGATTTTCTGAATGACTTCCAAATGAGTTTCTGGTTCTCGAACCACTCCCTTTTTACCAACTTTTTCTCTTCCCGCCTCAAATTGAGGTTTGATTAGACAAATCAGTTCTCCGCCTTCGTTCATCAAAAGATTTGCTGCTGGCAGTACTTTTGTTAGCGAAATGAAAGAAACATCCACAGAAGCAAAATCAAGTGGTTCACCGATTTGATCCATGGTTACATATCGAATATTTGTTTTTTCCATGCAAACAACACGTTCATCCTGTCTTAGTTTCCATGCGAATTGTCCATAGCCAACATCCACAGAATATACTTTTTTTGCCCCATTTTGAAGCATACAGTCTGTAAATCCGCCTGTTGATGCACCAATATCCATACAAACTTTATTTTCCAATGTAAGATCAAATTCCAAAAGAGCTTTTTCTAATTTCAAGCCTCCTCTGCTGACATATTTCATCGGCTTGCCTCTTAATTCCACAACCACATCCTCTTGAAACATGCTGCCTGCTTTATCTTCTCTTTGACCATTTATAAAAATATCTCCAGACATGATCATCGCCTTGGCCTTTTCTCTGGACTCAGCTATTCCATGTTTGACTACTAAAACATCCAGTCTTTCTTTCATTCTATTCCTCTTTCATCCATTCCAGCACACTTTGCGTAATACTTTGTGGTGTCATATCAATTTCTTCTCGCAACTGTTCCACACTACCCTGCTCAATAAAATGATCTGGAAGTGCAACAATTCGTACTTTTATATTCCAACTTCTTTTTTCGCATAAGGACAGTACTTGTTGTCCAAATCCTCCAATTTCAACGTTATCTTCAAAGGTTACTAACAACTCATGCTCTTTTACAATTTGCTCAATGATTGTTTCATCGATTGGTTTCACAAACCTGGCATTTACTAATGAAACACGATATCCCATTTCTTTTAACTGGCTTGCCACAGACTGTGCCAATTCCATCATACTGCCAGTAACCAAAAGAGCAATTTGTTGATCCCATTCAATTACTTCTGCTTTCCCCTTTTCAATCGGCGCACGCCACTTCTTTAAACCCCGATATGCACTGCCTCTTGGATAACGAATGGCGATTGGCCCATCCGCATCAATTGCATATTTCAACATATCCGATAGCTCCCATAAATTCTTAGGAGCAAGGACCTGCATATTTGGCATCGCCGAAAGATAAGAAAGATCAAAACATCCATGATGAGTCTGTCCATCGCTACCAACCAATCCAGCTCGGTCAATTGCAAAAATCACATGCAAATTCTGCATACAAATATCATGAATCACCTGATCATAAGCTCTTTGTAAAAAGGATGAATACACAGCAAAAATCGGAATTAGGCCACCTGCAGCCAATCCTCCACAAAATGTAACTGCATGCTGTTCTGCAATTCCAACATCAAAAAAACGTTCCGGAAACATATTATGAAATCTTCTTAGACCCGTTCCGTCTTCCATAGCGGCTGTTACAGCTACAACTTTATCATTTCGGTCTCCCATTTTTCGCATAACAGTTGAAAAAATATCGGTATAACCCGGTGCCTGTTTTTTTAATGGTAACCCATTTTCGATTGTGAATGGAGAAGTGCCATGAAATCTTGCCGGATGTCTTGTAGCAGGTTCATAACCTCTTCCTTTTTCGGTTAACACATGGACTAACACTGGTCCCTGAACATTCTTTGCATCACGCAATACTTTTTTTAGATGTTCCACATTATGACCATCTACCGGTCCAAAATAAGTAATTCCCATATTTTCAAAAAGCATTCCTGGAATTACCAATTGTTTAATACTACTCTTCATTTTACGAAGACCACGCATCATTGGTTTTCCAATTCCTGGAACTGCATTTAATGATTTTTCGACTTTAATCTTGAATCCTTGATAAAACCGTGCAGTACGAATATTAGAAAGGTGGGCTTGCATTCCGCCTACATTTTCAGAGATTGACATATTGTTATCGTTTAGAATAATAATAAAATTCTGTTCCAGTAATGAGGCATTATTCAGTGCTTCATAAGCCTCTCCACCAGTCATCGCACCATCGCCAATTACGACAACAATTCGATAATCTTCATTCTGGATTCTTCTCGCTTGTGCATATCCAATCCCTGCTGAAATAGAGGTAGAACTGTGACCAGTATCAAAACTGTCGCAACAACTTTCTTCCCTCTTTGGAAATCCACTTAATCCTTGATATTGACGCAACGAAGAAAACCGGCACTTTCTTCCGGTAAGAATCTTATGTGTATAAGACTGATGACCTACATCCCAGATGATTTTATCTTTAGGAAAGTCAAAAGATAGATGAATTGCAATCGTTAATTCAACCACTCCAAGATTAGACGCAAGATGTCCTCCCGTCCTTGATACACTTTCTATTAAAAAACTTCTGATTTCCGATGGCAAAAGTTCCAGTTCTTCAACTGTTAAATGTTTGATATCATTTTCCTGGTTGATTTTATCTAAAACCATGTTTTCTCCAATCACTATTTTTTTCGCTGAACCAATGACAACAAAAGATCCTTTAAAAAGTCGTTCTTAACTACCAAAGAATCCATTAATAAAACTGCCTGTGCAATTAAATTTTCCTGTATTTCTTTTGCCTTTTCTAAGCCATATAGACTTACAAAAGTAAATTTTTGATTCTTATCATCACTTCCTACTGGTTTTCCTAATTCTTCTGTTGTACTGGTAATATCCAGTAAATCATCCTGAATCTGAAAAGCCATTCCAACTTTTCTAGCCACTTGTTCAATGACTTTCTGTTCATTTTTAGTCGCACCCGCCAAAATTGCTCCTATGACCATCGCTGCTTCTAATAATGCGGCTGTTTTCTTTTCATAAATATAAGTCAGTTCTTCTTCGGTAAGTTGCTTGCCTTCGCTTTCCACATCAACCACCTGACCTCCAACCATGCCTTCCATTCCAGCCTTATTGGCAAGAACTTTAAGTGCACGGGCAACGATAAGCGGGTCTGAACTCAAATCAAATGCCTTGATCGCAGTTTCATATGCGTAATTTAATAATCCATCGCCTGCCAAAATCGCCATGTCTTCCCCGAATACAATATGAGTGGTCTTTCTTCCACGCCGAAACTCATCATTATCCATAGCTGGAAGATCATCATGAATTAAAGAATAGGTATGAATCATCTCAATCGCTGCCATAAAAGGTTCGATAATGGTTCCTTTTCCTCCAAACAGACGGTAGGTCTCTTTCATGATGATAGGACGTAGCCGTTTTCCCGGTGCATCCAAGCTGTAGCGCATCGCATGAATTACTGTATCAGGGAATCCTAGACTAACTGGAAAAAATGGTCGGATCAGATTCTCTACTTCGGTTTTTGAGTTTTCAATTTGCTGGTTGAATAGATCTGACATAATAGCCCCCTAAAATTCTTCCAAATTTCCTTCAGAAGTTAATATTTGCATTTTCTTTTCTACTTGATCTAGCTCTCTTCTACATTGTTGAATTTGCTTTACTCCCTGTTCATAGAAAGCAAATGTTTCTTCCAACGACAACTCATCATTCTCCATTTGGTGAAGAATTTGATCCAACGTTGCAAGCATCTCATCAATTGACTGATCTTTTTCTTTTTCATTATTCATGATTTACACACCCATGTTCCTTTATCTCAAGAACTTCTACTTTTATTTTTCCGTCCTGCAAATCTATATTTAAAATTTGATTACTTTCAATTTCACAAATGCTTTTAACAGCTTTACCTTTTTGATCTGTTATAAAACCAAATCCCTGTTGCATTTTCTTAAGTGGCGAAGCTCCTTCTAGTCGCTGTGAGGCTACTTTCAGTTGAGTGATTCGCTTGTTTAAGTTTTCCTCAATTAATCGTTTCATTCTACTATCTAAATCTACAAGTCTCATACGCTTTGCATTGAGAATTGCTCCGGGATTTTTCTTTTCTAATTTTAATTGCAAGTTTGTTAGCTTACCACTACGCAACTGCACATGGCGTTTCATTTCACTTGTGAAGCGCTGGCCAAAATGACGCAGTTTATCTTCCCATTCTGCATAAGAAAAAATAGCAATTTCTGCTGCTGCAGATGGCGTCGAAGCACGAAAATCAGATACATAATCAACAATCGTCGTGTCTGTTTCATGGCCTACACCAGTAATGATCGGCGTTTGACATTCAAACACTGCTCTCGCTACGATCTCTTCATTAAAAGCCCATAAATCTTCTATGGAACCGCCACCTCTTCCGAGAATAATGACATCCATTCCCATCTGATCCATTTTCCAAATGGCAGCCACAATACTATCCTTTGCCTCAGCTCCCTGCACCAACGCAGGAAATAAAACTAACTGGACGTAGGGATTTCTTCTTTGAGCAATCATTTGAATGTCTCTGACTGCTGCACCAGTGGGTGCAGTTATCACGCCAACCTTGCGAGCATATAAAGGAATCGGCTTTTTATAGTCTGGTGAAAACATTCCCATTTCTTCCAGCTCTTGCTTTAACTTTTGAAATCTGTCATTCAAATCGCCCTGTCCATCTAAAATTACTTCTTTTAGGTAAAACTGATACGTTCCAGCTGCTTCATATACCTCAACGGAACCTAAACCAATCAAACGATCTCCATCTTTGATTGGTTTGTTTAATTTATTAGCATACCCAGCAAACATAATTGCACGCAAAGAACCGGACCCATCCTTTAACGTTAAATAAATGTGCCCGGAAGAATGGTATTTGCAATTTGAAACCTCGCCTTTAATATAAATATTTCTCAACATAAAATCCTGAGCAAACATATTTTTAATATAGCGATTAACGTCTTCTACTGTGTATACATTCTTTTTCATGCTATTTTTGCCAATACTCCATTTACAAAAGAAGGTGAATCATCTGTTCCGAATTGCTTTGCTAATTCAACCGCTTCATTAATTGCTACACCTGTAGGTACATCTTCATCAAAAAGAATTTCGTAAACAGCAAGACGAATAATTGCAAGGTCTACTTTTCCCATTCTTGACGTTTTCCACCCATCAGTGATGTTATTAATTTTTTCATCAATTTCAGTCAAATGACTCATGACTAAATCATACTTTTCTTCAATGTAATGTGTATCTCTCTCTCTCTCATGACTGATACTTTCCATAAAAATCTGTAACTGCTCTGGAAGTTGATCCGCCTCATGAAATTCGATGCGAAACAATAATAAAAAGATACTTTCTCTTAATTCGTGTCTTGTCATATTAGGATTCCTTTTCCATATCGATACCAGCGATTTTAACATTTACTTCTGCAACTGTTAATCCAGTCATCGTTTCTACTGCAGATATAATCTTTTCCTGAACTTTTCTGGATACTTCTGGAACAGAGGTTCCAAATGCAACATTAATTGCAACAACAATTACCACGCTATTATCTAGCAACTCAACTTTGACACCTTTAGCTAAATTCTTCATTCCAAGCTTTGCTACTAATTCATTGGTAATATTTCCAGCCATCGAACTTACGCCTTCTACTTCTGTTGCAGCAAGACCTGCAATTATTGCAACAACTTCATCAGCAATCTGAATGACACCCAGTTCACCTTCATCAATTTTAATCACTTTTCTATCCTCAGCCATTTCTTATCCTCCTAAAAAATCTATATGAACACATTATAACATAAGAATCCATTATTTGAAAACTAAAGGGTCTTTGTTTTTTCTAATAATTCTATAAACTCTGTCTCATCCAAAATTTGCACACCTAATTCCTGTGCTTTACTTAATTTACTTCCAGCCTGTTCACCGGCGATGAGATAATTTGTTTTTTTCGATACTGCGGATGCCACTTTACCACCAAGCTGTTCAATTACTTCCTGGATGTTTTTTCGTTCCATTGTTTGAAATGTTCCGGTAATCACAAAAGTCACTTGATCAAACCCTTGACTCTTTTCTTCTTTTTGTACAAAATTGAGTCCTAGTTCTTCCAGGTTTTGGATCATGTCTTTTGTATGTTCCTCTTGGAAAAACTGATAAATTGCCACTGCACTCACTTCTCCCACATCCTGCACCTGTTGCAGCTCTTCCATTGATGCCTCTGACAACTTGCGAAGATTGTGAAAGACATTCATTAATGATTTTGCAGTTGCCTTTCCTACATTCGGAATTCCAAGACCCGTTACTAGGCGATACGGCTCATTGTCCTTACTTAATTCGATCATCGAAAGCAATTTGTCCGTATTCTTTTCTTTTCCGATAAGGCCTTTCTCAACCAGTTCCTCTCTAAAACCAAAAAGTCGATAGATGTCAACGATATTTTTAATATAGCCTTCACGAATCAGAACTTCGATATAGGAGCTCCCGAAACCTTTGATATCCATTGCATCTCTTCCAACAAAATTAATCAGATGTTGTTCAAGTTGTGCAGGGCAGTCCGCAGAAACACATTTCAAGTCAGCACTATCCGGTAGACGGATCGTTTTCGAATGGCAAACCGGACAATATTGTGGTAATTGATAAGGTTCGCTATTCGCGTTTCGCTTTTCCTTCACTACACCTTTGATTTTAGGAATAATTTCTCCTGATTTATAAACAACTAAAGTATCTCCAATTCGAATATCCAACTCATCAATAAAATCCTGATTATGTAATGTTGCTCTAGAAACTGTTGTTCCACAAAGTCTGACTGGTTCGAATACTGCTGTTGGAGTTATTCTTCCCGTTCTTCCTACAGAAACATCCACGTCTAAAAGAATCGTTTCCTTTTCTTCTGGTGGGTATTTAAACGCAATGGCCCATCTTGGAACCTTAGATGTTTCCCCCAGTTGTAACCGTTGTTCATAAGAATTAATTTTAACTACAGCTCCATCAATTGGATAACCAAATTGTCCACGTTCTTCTCCAATTTCACAAATTGCGTCCCATACTTCCTTAGCCGAATGACACAATACATACTGTTCAATGATTGGAAATCCCCATTGCTTTAATAAATCATATCCTTCCGTGTGAGTCTCTGGATAAGCTCCATTGATTTGCTGAATGTTAAATATAAAATGATTCAGTCCACGTTCCTTCGTAACGTTTGCATCCAATTGTCTTAAAGTTCCAGCGGCACAATTACGAGGATTTGCAAAGATCTTCTTTCCTTCTGCTTCCTGCTTCTGATTTACTTTCTCAAAAGAATCCTCCGTCATATATACTTCACCACGAACTTCTAATTTTTCAATTGGTGGCTGAAAACTTAAAACCATTCCCTGAATTACCTTGGCGTTTTCAGTGACATCTTCACCGTACGCAACACCGTCACCACGGGTAATTGCCTGCTTCAATTTTCCATTTTCATAACGGATCGCCATCGACAGACCGTCTATTTTTCTTTCTACAACAAATTCTGGCTGATGCAATGTCGTTTTCATCGATTCTACAAAAGCATAAACTTCTTCTTTCGAAAATACATCTTGCAAGCTAAGCATTGGAACTTCATGAGCGATTAACACTCCTGCTTTTCTTTTCATGATTGCTCCAACATGCTTCGTCGGTGATTGATCCACAACCCATTCCGGATGTGTACTCTCAATCTCCTTTAGCTTTAGCATGAGTTGATCATATTCATAATCACTGATTACAGGTGAATCCTGAATATAATACCGATCATTATGAGCTTCAATTGTTTGAACTAATTCCAAATATTCTGCTTGTTTCATTACTATCCTCTTCTACGATTTTATTCTTCATCCGTATATTGAATCGGGCTACTGCTGGAGTTTTCTAGTTCCTTCATCAGTTGACTGTTTTCAGTTTCCGTAAGGAAACGATAGGCCCCGATTTTTAAATCACCTAATTCAATATTCATAATGCGGGTTCGTTTTAACGCAATTACCCGATAATCAAAATATTCACACATTCTTCGAATCTGTCGATTTAATCCTTGCGTTAAAATCATTCGAATCTTTCTCTTTCCTACTTTTTCAACGACACAAGGTCTTGTGACCGTATCCAAAATAGGTACACCACTTCTCATTCCCTCTAGAAACTCTTCTGTTACATCTTTATTCACAGTAACAATATATTCCTTTTCATGCAAATTTCCTGCACGCATAATTTTATTAACCAAATCCCCATTATTGGTCATCAAAATAAGACCCTGCGATTCCTTATCAAGCCTTCCAATCGGATAAATGCGAATTGGATAATTCATAAAATCTATGATATTATTTGCTTCCCTTTTCTCTGCAGTGCAAACGATACCTGCCGGCTTATTTACAGCTATCAAGACCATCTTACTTTCCGGTCGGACTACTTTACCTTCCACTTCTACCCTATCAGAACTCGTAACTTTCGTTCCAATTGTTGCTGTGAGTCCATTTACTTTCACTTTTCCTGCTTCAATCAACTGATCAGCTGCTCTTCGCGAACACACTCCAGCCTCGCTTAAATATTTATTAATTCGTATCATCACTTGTTCCATATATTCCACCTCTATTTTATTCATTTTATCATACCAGAGGAAAAAAAACACTCAAAATGCGAAAAGCATTCTGAGCGTTTTATATTATTGTTGAATTAAACTTGTCAGAACATAACCCTGAAGACCATTCCAACTAATCAACGTCCATCCTTGCGTATATCCTGCAATTACAGTAGCAAACTCTCCTTTAAATGCAGTACCCAGTTTCTTACCAGTTTCGCTCATTGTTTCGCGAACATTAACAGTCTGTGTAATCGAAATAATTTCTCCCTGGTATAAACCGTTTACATTTGGTAAGGTTGGTGCAATTAAAAATTCATTTAAGATATATCCAGTTGATCCCGAAAAACTAACCTTGCTCCAAGCTCCATCTGGACTCTTTTCTAAGAACTTTACAATTCCATCCTTTGGAACGCCATATACTGTGTTGGCTGATGTGCTTGGAGTCTCACGTATATTCACAGCTGCCTTCGTCTGATATTTTGCCAACGGAGCCTCCGGCGCTGGTGCTGGGGTTGGTGCTGGTGCCGGGGTTGGGGTTGGTGCTGGTGCCGGGGTTGGTGTCGGAGCTGGTGCTGGTGCTGGTGTTTCTGGTGTTTTCGTATCGTTATCTTTTCCTGCAATCGTTGGCAATGAAAACTCAGGTACCTTTTGAAACTGTACAATCTTAGCAGTAGAAAACCAAGCTGATATTTCCTGTTGAATGGTTTGATCCACTAAGGTTTTTAATTCCTTGCTGCTTTTGATTGCTTTCTCATATTCCTTTTGAACATCTTTTTGAATATTGACAATTTCATCTTCTTTTTCATATGTATAAATCTGCGACAAAATATCCTTGTCATGTGAATATTCTTCTACCTGAAGATTAAACTGGCTATATACATTATCAATATAGAGACGACCATCTTTTGCTTTCTTTATCACAAAAAAATCTAGTCCAGGTGCCTTTTGTTTTACGTCTTTAAATGAAATATAAATCCGTGCCGAAACCAAAAATGCATCTTTTTCTTTTAACTCTTTCGTATAATACTCTTTTAATTCATATTTCGTCACATGTTTTGAAAACAAAGCAATATACGCTGCTTCATTATCCGATATTGGAGTTGCATAACTTTTTAATGTTGTAAAATCTGCCTTTTGATAAGAAGAATAGTACGCCTTTAACAATTTATTAACTTTCGTTTCTTGATTCTTTTGAACCTCTGCAATTTCTCTACCATCCGACGTTGGCGTGCCTTTTGAACCAGTTGCAAAAACAAGTATTAGTACAAAACCTACCATTAAACAACCTGCAGCCACATATTTTTTATGTTGTATTCCAACTTTTAAAATTTTATCACCAATCTCTTTTGCTTTCACAAGCCACTTATTTCCATTATTTTGATTTATATTTTGATCTGTATTATTTTTTTTCATATTTTCACCATATTCCTATCATCACACCAATAAACTACTTCAAAACGTAGAGGTCATTATATCACATTTTACACCTTCCGAAAACCCCTTTGCATCAAATGATACAAGTTGTATTCAAAAAAATAAGCCGAACCTGTCAGCTTTAACGCACCTGGAGGGATTCGAACCCCCGCTCGTGGAACCGGAATCCACTGCTCTATCCCCTGAGCTACAGGTGCACTAGAACATTGTACACTATTGAACTGCGAAATTCAAGATGATTTTCTTCTTTATCAATTCCTTTTCCTGTGTTATGATTTGGCTGAGGTGAAGAAACATGACGAAAAAAAACGATCGTTTTGGTCTTATTGGTTATCCAATTGAACACAGTAAATCTCCAGCATTGCATAACGAAGCATTTAAATTCTTACAGATGAACAGTGTCTATGAATTATATCCAATTCGACCTGAAAATTTTATTCAGGAGTTTCCTGATTTATTAAATTCGTCCGTGAAAGGTCTCAATGTGACAATGCCTTATAAGAAAGATGTCATTCCATACATCGACACCTTGGATCCAATTTCTTTACTTACTCAGTCAGTCAATACAATTATCAAAAAAGACAACCGCATTCACGGTACATCAACCGATGGAATTGGTTTCTTTCGTTCTCTCTACTACAAAAATCCAGTAATTCAGCTAGATCAGATTACAATTCTCGGATGTGGAGGGGCTGCAAGATCAATCCTTGCAACTGCTGTTATCAATCATTTGCCAATTAGAACCATTCACATTTTTCAACGTGAAGGAACACATTTTAATGAATGTCGTAATTTCATCCATGAACTTCAGGTTTACGATTCAAATTCCATACAAATTCAATTTTTCGAATGGAACGATTACGAACAGTTAAGAGCGTCCTTAGCAAAAAGTAGATTGTGTATCAATTGTACTTCCATCGGACTTATGGATGAAAACAGTCCTATATCCGACATGAATTTTTTACACTCTGATTTGCATGTGTATGATATAATATACAAAGAACATGAAACTACACTCATTAGGCAAGCTAAAGCAAGGGGCTGTAGCTGTCAATCCGGAATCGGAATGCTCCTTTTTCAAGGTGCGGAATCATTTTATCATTTTACAGGACAACCAATGCCAATCGATCATCTAACAGGCATTCATTTAAACGAAATATAAAGAAGGAACAATTATGAGTTTTAAAATTATAAATCCATTGCCCAGTCCCATAGAACTTGCGCAAGAATATCCGCTATCGGCTACAGGGTACCGTTATAAAAAAGAACGCGATCAAGATATCCGGAATATTTTGTCTGGTAATTCTTCTCAGTTTTTAGTTATCGTCGGACCTTGTTCTGCTGATAATACCGATGCCCTTCTCGATTACACCTCTAGACTTGCAGCCTTGCAGGAAATCGTTCGTGAAAAGATGCTATTAGTACCTCGTCTTTACTCTAGCAAACCTCGCACACTAGGGATCGGATACAAAGGGTTATTGCATCAGCCAGACCCGCAGCAGAAAGATAATATTTTCCAAGGCCTAATTGCTACACGAAAACTGCATTTGAAAGTCCTCGAACAAACTGGTCTGACAGGTGCAGACGAAATATTATACCCAGACAACTGGGAATATCTTTCTGATATTGTTTCTTATATTGCAGTTGGAGCACGTTCCGTAGAGGATCAATTTCATCGTTTCACCGCCAGTGGATGTGATATTCCTTGTGGAATGAAAAATCCAACCAGCGGTAATTTAGCTTCCATGACTCATGCTATTTTTGCTGCTCAACAGGCGCAGAATTTTATTTACAGAGGAAATGAAGTAGAAACTACTGGCAATTTGTTTGCACATGGAATTCTACGCGGTATGGATTCTGCAACTGGTGAAAAAATTCCAAATTACCATAGAGAATCCATCCTTTATGTAGCCAAATTATACGAACAGCAAAAAATCATGAATCCAGCGCTCATTATTGACACCAATCATTCCAATTCAAACAAGAAATTCATGGAGCAGATTCGAATCAGTAAAGACATTGTTACTTTAAGGAATCAATGTACCACTTCTCATCAATTAATTAAAGGCTTGATGATCGAAAGTTATTTAGAAGATGGATCCCAGCCAGAATGGGGTACAACCTATGGACAATCCATTACAGATCCTTGTCTGGGATGGATGAAAACGCAACAACTATTACTAGAACTTGCAGAACTTTTATAAGATAAATAGGCAAAAAGATACCCCCGTGTTACCACGGGGGTCTTATTATAAACAAATTTATTTTGCATAATCTGTAACACGTGATTCACGAATTACACTAAGCTTAATTTGTCCTGGATATTCCATTTCGCTCTCAACGCGTTTTGAAATCTCTCTTGCCAGCAATACCATATCGGCATCACTAATCTGCTCTGGAACTACCATAATACGAATCTCTCTACCTGCTTGAATAGCAAATGATTTATCTACACCTTTGAAACTATCTGCAATTTCTTCTAACTGTTTTAGTCGTTTTGAATAGGTCTCCAAAGACTCTCTTCTAGCACCTGGACGTGCTGCTGAAATAGCATCGGCAGCCTGCACAATACATGCAATTAAAGTCTGTGGCTCTACATCACCATGATGTGATTCAACAGCATTAATAACAACTGGACCTTCTTTATATTTTCGACATAAGTCAACACCGATTTGGATATGTGAGCCTTCCATTTCATGGTCTACGGACTTACCAATATCATGTAATAATCCTGCACGTTTTGCAAGTTTCACGTCAACACCTATTTCTGATGCAAGCAATCCCGACAAAAGGGCTACTTCAATAGAATGCTTTAACGCATTTTGTCCGTAACTGGTTCTAAATTTCATTTTACCCAATAAACGAACCAATTCAGGGTGAATTCCATGTACTCCTACTTCAAGAGTAGCAGCGTCACCTTCTTCACGCATCATTGTTTCCACTTCTTTTTGTGCTTTTTCAACCATTTCTTCAATTCTGGCTGGATGAATTCTTCCGTCCAAAATTAATTTCTCTAATGCAATTCTGGCTACTTCTCTTCTAACCGGATCAAATCCTGATAAAATAACAGCATCTGGCGTATCATCAATAATTAAATCTACACCAGTCATTGTTTCGAGAGTTCGGATATTTCTTCCCTCACGTCCAATGATTCTACCCTTCATTTCATCATTTGGAAGTTGAACAACGGAGATGGTCGTCTCAGACACATGGTCTGCAGCACATTTCTGTATTGCTGTGACAATGTAATCTTTTGCTTTCTGACCAGCTTCTTCCTTTGCTTTTCCTTCCAATTCTTTAACTAATTTTGCAGTATCATGTTTCACTTCTTCTTCAACGGTTTTTAATAGATAATCTTTTGCTTGTTCGGAGGTTAATCCTGAGATTCTTTCTAGTTCCTGCACTCTTTCTTCATTCAGCCTTGAGACTTCAGCTTTCTGTCGCTTAATTTCTTCTTCTTTTGCTACAAAACTCAATTCACGGGCTTCAACCGCATCCATTTTCTTTTCAAGAGTTTCCTCTTTCTGTGAAATACGACGCTCAGAACGTTGCAATTCTGCTCTACGTTCCTTGATTTCCTTATCGAGTTCTCCTTTCGAACGAATCGTTTCTTCCTTTACTTCAAGTAAAGCTTCACGTTTCTTCGTCTCGGCAGCTTTTACAGCTTCATCAATAATTTGTCTTGCTCTTTCTTCTGCACTTCCCACTTTTGCTTCATAAACTTTCTTTCGATAATTTGAAGTTAATAAAATGGACACAGGTGCAACGACAACTAATGTGCCTACAATAGAAATTATTACTTCTAGCACAGGAGCACCTCCTTTATTTAATTTTCATTGTACATATAACAACTCACATAACAGTCACCTGTCATAGCTTACAACAAATAAATTTTATACTTTTTTCACACTTCTGTCAAGTAAAAACCATTTTGGCAATGCATTTACATACAATATGTACCAATAAAAAAAGATGTTGACCACAACATCTTTTTAAATACGATTAATCTCCCGTAAAATCTCATCAAAAGAAAAACCTTTGCGCATCAAAGATGCAATTAATTTTTCACGCACTTTTGGAGAACTATCATTTTGATCAAAGCCCTTCTTTTCTAGAAAATTTCGAATCAAAATACTTTCCTCTCCTTGATATTCCTCCTCTAGTGCTATTTTAATCTCTTCTTTTGAAATTCCTTTACCAAGTAGTCCAAAAAGAAGTTGTTGCTTGGATTTCGTATTACAGCGAAATCTGACATAATTACAAGCAAATCTCAAATCATCCAGGTAACGATAAGAAGTTACATAACGAATGGCGTATTCAACTTCTTCTTCCGAAAAACGTTGATCACTTATTAATTTATCTCGCAGTTGCTTTTCTGTTCGGTCCTGCCTTTGAAGAATATTCATGGCACGCTTCACAACCTGTTTATATTGTTTCTCACAACCTGCTTCTTCTTTGTCTTGAATATTATCATTCTCACCTAAAGATAAATCCCATTCTTTCACGCGCTACCTCATCAAATAATTATTCTGCTACCGGAGCATCTACGCTTTCACTCTTACTTGGTTTCTCTTTCTTCTTTGGCGCACTACCTGCATCAGCTGATTCGTCAACAGCCATCCCATAAAATAAACGAACCTTGTTTTCAATTTCATCACGAATTGCAGGATTCTCTTTGAGAAAAGTCTTTGAATTCTCACGTCCTTGACCAATCTTCTCATCATTATAGGCATACCACGCACCTGATTTATTAACGATATTAATATTTGATGCTAAATCCAAAACATCTCCTTCTCTGGAAATTCCTTCGCCAAACATAATATCAAATTCTGCTTCCTTAAATGGTGGTGCAATCTTATTCTTTACAACCTTAATTCTAGTACGGTTACCCACCATCTCGCCATTTTGTTTTAAGGTTTCAATTCTTCTTACATCCATTCGAATAGATGAGTAGAATTTCAAAGCACGTCCTCCAGTTGTTGTTTCTGGACTACCAAACATAACTCCAACTTTCTCTCTCAACTGGTTAATAAATAAAACGGTACAATTTGATTTACTAATAACAGCTGTTAACTTTCTCAACGCCTGTGACATCAATCTCGCCTGTAATCCAACATGTGAATCACCCATATCGCCATCAATTTCAGCTTTCGGTACGAGTGCTGCTACAGAATCGACAATTACAATATCAACCGCTCCTGAAC
>JAGOGN010000237.1 GCA_017996675.1 Lachnospiraceae bacterium
GATGGGACGATTCCACAGGAAGATATTGAGCGTTTGATTTTGGAAAGTTATGAATTAACAAAGCCAAAGAGAAAAAGAAAATAGAGGGATGAGACAGATGAACAATCTGAACCAATTGATCGCCAATTATACTCAAGCATTAAACCAAGGAGAAATCCAGATTGCATATAAGGGAATTATGGAGTTTATGGGAAAGTTGCGTGCTGAATTGATCAAGAAATATCCAGAATATCAGGTGAGCGGTATTTATCAGGGCTATATGGATATGTCATATTTTTCTATGGCATCGGATTCCTTAAAGGATAAGGGACTAAAGATTGCCATTGTATATCTGCATGAGACAGGTTGTTTTGAGGTATGGCTTTCTGCACGGAATCGAGAGATTGCAAGGAAATATGTTTCTGAACATGTGGCTAAAACATCGGATGAAGTCACGCTGTTTCATGACCCTGAAAACCAGGATGCACTCGTTGAAGGCGTGTTGGTTTCTGGACCGGATTTTGAAAATCAGGAAAAGTTAATTGAGATAATTGAACAAGGTGTGGAACGGTTTATAAAAGTGATTCTTATAAGTTTGTTTAGTCTCTAAACTTATAATTTATTGCTTTTTGGTGATAGACTGCATGACATTATGATTATAAATTATTATTGGGGAGAAAGTGTATGACGTACAATAATTGCGGAGATGAACTTTTGAATGTAATGAGAAGATATGTGCAAAGTAAAGGTTTAAATGAGTTTACAGTTAATGAAGCAATTGATGAAATGAATTCTTCTAAGAGTACAATTCATAATAAATCAATACAGCTATGTGGATATACATTTATGTATTTACAAGATATAATTCCAAATAATATAAATGGAAAGATAATGGAATATAATCCACAAAATGATTATCATAATGCCAATAACTATCCTTTAAACAAATATGGTGAGGGAATGTTTTGCCGTTTTAATATTGCTGCAGAAAATGTGCCTGGAGTATATATATGGATGATGGATAATGAAATAATATACACAGATATGAATATTATGAGTGAAAGAGGGCATGTGTAAATGGACGTTTCTGTGAATATTGATAAAAGTGCGGATATTTCCAGGCTGGCACCTTATTTAGTGTATGAAGCGTTAGATTCGACCGAATTGGGTCTTATCCAGGCAGAGGCTCAAGACCGTCAAAAAAACAAGGGAAGAATCTTATTGAAGAAAAAGCGAAACGTTATGTGATTCTTATTTTTTTAAGTAACTTCATTCATTTGATGGCAATCTTATTGTGGATTGGCGGAGGAGTGGCTTTTTTGGCAGGAGCGCCGTGCCAGTAAAGCGACGGAAGCTCTACGAAATATGCTCCCAGCCCATGCAAGAGTAATTCGAGATGGAGTGGAACAAAAGATTCTGGCAGAAGACCTTGTCAGGGGAGATCTTATTTTGTTAGAAGAAGGAGATAAAATATCTGCAGATGCAAGAATAGTAGAAGCAAGTGATTTACAAGTCGACCAGTCTACGCTCACAGGTGAATCCAATCCTGTGCGTAAGGTAAAAGATGCCGTTTTGAAAGATGGGTTAACGAAAGCGGAAAGACCGAATTTGCTTTTTGCAGGAACCAGTGTTGCTGAAGGAAATGGAAAAGCAGTCGTTATGGAAATCGGTATGAATACGGAGTTTGGAAAGATTGCAGGACTGACTCAAACGACAAAAGAAGTACAAAGTCCGTTGCAAAAAGAGCTGAACCGCGGGGAATACTCCATTGTTCAAATTAAAGTAACAGCAAGTGCAAGTGCCGCAAATCAGATGGTAAGGGATCTGACAATCCCTAAAAATACAGTATTAATCGCAATTACAAGAGAGGATTCGCTCTTAATTCCGAGGGGAGATTCTCAGATTCTTGTGGATGATGAAATATTGGCACTAACAGATGAAGCGAGCAGTATTGAATTAATTGAGATTTTTGGTGAGCACTGATATAATAAAGAGGTAGAAAGCAACCATAAACATTTTTTTTAACGGTGGAGGTAAAGCATATGTTAGAAGTTGGAACAAAAGCACCCGATTTTGAATTGCCAGATCAGAATGGACAGATGCATAAACTAAGTGATTATGCTGGAAAGAAGGTTATATTGTATTTCTATCCAAAAGACAATACTCCAGCCTGCACGAAACAGGCTTGCGGATTTTCGGATCGATATCCTCAGTTTACAGAAAAGAATGCAGAAGTTCTTGGAATTAGCCAGGACACAGTGGAATCGCATAAGAAGTTTGAAGAGAACTATGGTTTAGCATTTACTCTTCTTGCGGACCCAGAGCGCACAGTACTTGAAACTTATGATGTATGGAAGGAAAAAGTTCGTTGTGGAAAGGTTTCCATAGGAGTAGTTCGAACCACCTACTTAATCGACGAGCAGGGAATCATTATAAAAGCAAATGATAAAGTAAAAGCTGAAGTCGATCCTGAAAATATGCTCCAGGAGCTTTAAAAGCTCTAAAGTGTAATGGCAAAAAATGGAATTTCATGGTGAGCTAGATGGAGGTTAATAACATGAATGAAGTATTAAAAGTACTAGAATCAAGAAGAAGCTGTAGAAATTTTGACACTGAAAAAATGATAGCGGACGCAGATCTTCAGGCAATTATCAAGGCAGGAACTTATGCGGCTACAGGAATGGGCAAACAAAGTCCAATTATTATTGCCGTTACCAATCAGGAAATAAGAGACCGGTTTTCCGAAGAAAATGCAAAAATCATGGGTACAGATTCGGATCCATTTTATGGTGCACCAGTTATTTTGATTGTACTGGCTGATAAAAATGTCAGAACCTATCAGTACGATGGTTCGCTTGTTATGGGAAATATGATGAATGCAGCTGAGAGTCTTGGAATATCGAGCGTGTGGGTTCACAGAGCGAAAGAAGAGTTTGAATCTGATTTTGGCAAGAAGATTCTTACGGACTTAGGAATCGGTGATCATTATGAAGGGATTGGCCACTGCG
>JAGOGN010000236.1 GCA_017996675.1 Lachnospiraceae bacterium
TCAGGCAGCTCTTGTTAGTGGACTTGGAAATGCTGAAAAATTACTTCAAAAGATTGATAGTGGTGAAGCACATTATGATTTCGTAGAAGTCATGGCTTGCCCTGGAGGTTGTATCATGGGTGGAGGACAGCCTGTTGAAGCGGATTCTAATAAAGAAGTTCGTGCAAAAGGACTGTACGATATCGATGTAAATACTCAAATCAAAAAATCAACTGAAAATCCATTGATCACACAATTGTATGATGGAATACTCAAAGGGAAAGAACATCACTTGTTACATAGAAATATGGAATAAATTATGAAGGGGGCGTGAATACGCCCCTTTTTTCTTGCTAAAAACAGGGATATTTAGTAAAATTAAAAGATAGGCAGGTGAGAGTAGATGGTGATTAGGCGTGTATCCGTATTTTCGAAAGATTATAAAGGCGGGAATAAGGCTGCTGTTGTAATTGAAGCAGGAGAAATGACAGATGAAACCAGGCAGCAAATGGCGCATCAAATTGGCTATTCTGAAACAGTTTTTTTAAGAGCTCAAACGGATGGTATTTTTTTTGCGCGCTTCTTTACGCCGAATCAGGAAGTGGAAATGTGTGGTCATGCTTCCATTGCAGCATATGCGGTGTTAAAAAATGAAGGTGCTGTAAAACCGGAGGGCGCTTTTGTTATGGAAACAAAATCTGGAAAGATTGAACTTCATGAGGAAGAAGATCGGATTTTCTTGCAAATGCCTAGGGCAAAGATCTTGCGTGAACTTGATTTAAACGACTCACAAAGACTGAGGCAAATCATGAATCCATCTCAATTTAATCAGATGATGGAAACTTATCCAGTTGTTGCGTGTGGATTGGCAGACATCATGTTTCGAACTCAGAGTAAAGAAGAGCTCGACTGGCTTTGTCCTGACTTTGAAAAGATGAAAGAATTTACAAGAGAACAAGGGGTTGTTGGTGTACATGCTTATTATTTTGAGCCTGAGCAGATGCGAATTTATGCAAGAAATTTTGCACCGCTGTATGAGATAGAAGAAGAGGCAGCAACAGGGACTTCGAATGCAGGGCTGGCCTTTTTCCTATGGAAGAAAGGAAGTCAGTCGAAAAATGAGTGCTATGAAATTATACAGGGTGAAACGATGGGAAACCCAAGTTTGATCGAAGCGAGAGTAGAGTTGACAGATCACAAACCAACCTGTTATGTAGGTGGTTTGATTCGATATATCAGTGAATAAAGAAGAAAAAGGAGAACGCGCGTATGAAGAAAGATATCGTAATTATAGGTGCTGGACCAGCAGGTATTTTTACTGCACTGGAGTTAGTAAAGAAGAATTTTAAGGGGTCAATTTTGCTTGTAGAAAAAGGTTCTGCAATTGAGAAGAGATCCTGTCCAAAGGCGACTGTTGGTCATTGCATCAGCTGCAACAATTGTGCGATTACCACTGGATTTTCTGGAGCAGGTGCATTTTCAGATGGGAAACTAAGTTTATCAGAAGAAGTTGGTGGAGATTTACCTGATTTAATCGGCGTGCCATATGCTCAGGAAATGATCCAATATACGGATGAAATCTATTTGGAATTTGGTGCAGATGAGCATATCGAAGGAATTGGGGCAGATGAAGCGGTAAAAGAAATTCGTAAAAGAGCCATTCAAGCAGGACTGAAGTTGGTAGATTGCCCAATCAGACACTTGGGAACAGAGAAAGCCCAGAGTATCTATTTTGAAATTGAACAGTATTTATTAAATCATGGTGTGGAAATTCTTTTCCAGACAGAATGCGACGATATTCTCACAGAAGGAGAACGTTGTACCGGTGTGATTTTAAAAGATAAGTCAGGATTGACGAATGTAGATGCAACTCATATTATCATTGCTACTGGACGCAGAGGAGCAGGGTGGTTAGAGATGATTTGTAAGAAACATAAAATCGCTCATCAGCCTGGAACCGTTGATATTGGTGTTCGCGTGGAAGTGCGAAATGAAATCATGGAAAGCGTAAACAATGTTTTGTATGAAAGTAAATTAATCGGATACCCTGCGCCATTTAAAAATAAGGTTCGTACTTTTTGCCAAAATCCTGGAGGGTTTGTAAGTCAGGAAAATTATGATGATAATCTTGCAGTTGTAAATGGCCATTCTTATAAAGAAAAGAAAAGTCAGAATACCAATCTTGCTATTTTATGTAGTCATAATTTTAATGAACCATTCAATCAGCCGATTTCCTATGCAAAGAAGGTCGGAGAATTGACTAATATGTTAGGAGCAGGCCATATTCTGGTTCAAAGATTTGGAGATATTTTAGACGGTAAGCGTACTTGGGAGAAAGAGCTTGCAAGAGCAAATGTGAAACCTACCTTACCAGATGCAATTGCAGGTGATATTACTGCTGCGATGCCTTACCGTGCTATGACCAATATTATTAATTTTATTCATTCCGTGGACCATGTCGTACCAGGTTTTGCTGCACCAGAAACATTACTTTATTCACCAGAATTAAAGTTTTATTCGAATAGGGTTAAAATGGATGCAGAGTTACATACGAATATGGAAGGACTCTATTGTTTAGGTGATAGTAGTGGATGGACAAGAGGTCTTATGATGGCATCTGTAATGGGTGTAATTATGGCCAGAAAGCTGATATAGAAAGTCACAAAGGAGAAGGATATGAAGTATTTAGAATTAGGGAAAACTGGATTGAATATTTCTCGGATGGGTTTTGGAGGAATTCCAATTCAACAAAGTTCACAGGAAGATGTTACAAGATTACTTGCACATCTGCACAAAAATGGAATCAATTTTATTGATTCTGCAAGGGGATATACCATTAGCGAAGAACGAATTGGTGTAGCACTAGAAGGAATGCGCGACGACTTTGTTCTGGCAACGAAATCAATAGCCCGTTCTTTTGAAGAGATGGAGCGAGATATCCAAATCAGTCTGAAGAATT
The DNA here is from genome assembly GCA_017996675.1 of Lachnospiraceae bacterium. The sequence goes on from JAGOGN010000236.1 coordinate 2,939, forward strand.
TTAAAACAGATGTGATTGATTTGTATCAAATTCATAATCCAAGCATGGC
>JAGOGN010000049.1 GCA_017996675.1 Lachnospiraceae bacterium
CGCCAATGGCAGGAGTAATCTTTGCACTAGAAGAAATTTATAAATATTTTTCACCACTGATTTTATTGTCTAGTTTGTCCGCCGCAGTGGCAGCAGACTTTGTTTCTAAACAATTTTTTGGATTCGAACCGGTCTTTGATTATAAAATCGTTCAGAGCCTTCCGCTCAACCGTTACTGGCTACTTCTTATTTTAGGAATTATCATCGGCTGCATGGGGTCTTTCTATAATTTTTTCCTTTTATTTACAAAAAAACTATATCAAAAAATCGCACATTGGGATGTTCGCCTAAGAATGTGTATCCCTTTTCTGATTGCAGGATTCATGGGTCTTGTGTTCCCAAAAGTGTTAGGTGGCGGACATGCAATCATGAAAGAGCTGAGTCTTCATGCGGGAATAAGAGTATTACTTGTCTTGTTTGCAGTCAAGTTAGTATTTTCCATGATTTCTTTTTGCTCAGGTGCACCGGGAGGAATTTTCTTTCCGCTGTTAGTATTAGGAGCGACCTTGGGCGCAATCGTAGGGCTGACAGGAATTGAATTAGGTTTGATCGAGCCTAATTTATTTTATAATTTTATTATTCTGGCAATGGCAGGCTTTTTTGCTGCAATTGTTCGCGCACCGATTACAGGAATCGTTCTCATTATGGAAATGACAGGTTCCTTTACTCATATGCTTTCTTTGACAATCGTTTCCATTGTAGCTTATATTGTGGCAGATTTATTAAAATGTCCTCCAATTTATGATGCATTGCTAGAGGGGATGTTGAAAGATGGGAAAGAAGTCGCTCATTTGAAAAATCAACCAAAGACATTGGTCGAAATCATTGTGCGCCATGAGTCAGCGTTTGAAAATCAATATGTGAAAGATATTCAATGGCCAGAGCAAGCATTACTGGTAGGACTTAAGCGTGGAGAAATCCAGCTGGTGCCCAAAGGAGATACCAAGATTTTGGTGGGAGACGATCTGGTCATCTTAGTAGAAGAGAAAGAAGAAGCACAGGTGAAACAGACCTTTGAACAGATGAATGAAGTACAATCCAATTGAAATAAAATTAGCTTTGTGGTAGAATAATTGCACACAATATAAATGGAGGTGTAACAATGGAACACAAGAAATATGACGGTTTGAAGTTAGAAAATCAATTGTGCTTTCCCCTTTATGCTGCGTCAAAAGAAGTCATAAAGCAATATAAGCCATTATTGGATGAACTGGATCTGACTTATACACAATACATTGCGATGATGGTCTTATGGGAAGAAAAAAGCATAAACGTGAAGTCATTGGGAGAGTATCTGTTTCTTGACTCTGGAACGATGACACCAGTACTTAAAAAGCTGGAAAGTAAAGGCTACATTATAAGAGAACGTTCCAAAGAAGATGAACGGGTCTTAAATGTCAAGATCACGCAAAAAGGGATGAAGTTACGAGAAGAAGCAGTTGAGATCCCACGGAAAATGGGTAAATGTATTCAACTATCAAAAGAAGAGGCACAAGAGCTGTATCGTTTATTATACAAAGTCTTAAAACATGAATAAGAGTGATGGAATCTGATTCAATAATTGGAGGATGGAACATGGTAGCATTGTTAGAGGATTTTAAGCGTTTATTAGCATCAGAGCAAAAAGAAGAAGCAGTGAATTATGCACTCTCGCTACTTGAGAGTGGGAAAGTGGAACTGGTAGAATTATACGAGAACATTTTGACTCCTGCACTGAATCAGATGGAGTGTAAATTAGAAGACCGTAATCTTTGTATCTGGAAAGAACATGTTCAGACGGCAATCGTGCGTACCATCGTGGAATGCTGCTATCCTTATGTGATGAAACAAAGGAAACAAGAGGGAAAAAATAATGGTCTAACTGCTGTTATTTTATGTCCGCCAGAAGAATATCATGATCTTGGAGCTAGAATGGTCACGGATTTCTTTACCTTATGTGGGTACCATACCATTTTTGTCGGAAGCAATACGCCTTATCAGGATTTTTACCAGGCAATTTATAGTATTCAACCGGACCTGGTGGCGATTAGCGTGAGCAATTACTTTAATCTGGTTGCAACCAAACGCATCATCAGAGAACTTCGGGAGGCATCTTTGAAAACGCCTTTGATCGTCGCAGGGGGAAGAGCAATCGATCGGGATGAAAAATCCATTGAAATCATCGGCGCAGATGAACGAATCTGCAGTTTTCATGATATCATGCAGTTATCAGAAAGGCAGGTGCAGTCATGAAATTAGGATGGAAGATCGCAAAGCGTTTTTTAAAATCCAATCTTGGACAGACGATATTAATTATTGTAGGAATTGGAATTGGTGTGTCTGTGCAGATTTTTATTGGAATTCTGATTCAGGGTCTGCAGTCTAGTCTGATTAATAAGACCATTGGAAATTCGTCACAGGTAACCATTCAGTCCATAGAGAACCTGCAGTCGATTCCGTCTGATGAAGTAGACGATATTATCGCACTCCTGAAAAAAGACCAGAGATTCGAAGAAGCAGGAACGGTGTGGGATTACACAACGATCATCAAAGAAGAAGATACCAGTTATCCAGTACTGGTTCGAAGTTTAGATGAGTCCATTCAGAATCGGTTGTATCGGATTAAAGATAAAATAGTAGAAAAGTCTCAAAGTCCATCTGACACAGGGATTTTAATCGGAGTTGGATTCCGGGATAAATATGGATATGCACTTGGAGATACTGTCAAACTGCTAGATCAAAGCGGTCAGATGCTCGAATTTACCATTGATGGATTTTTTGATTTGCAGGTATCTGGTATTAACGAATCCTGGGTCATTCTCAATGATGAGCAGATGATGGAGTTAACAGGAAATTCGTCTAAACAGGTTACTTCGATTCAAACAAGGCTGACGGAGAAGAACGTATTTGAAGCAGACAGCATTGGAAAAAATTTATCTGGCAAAGTGCTTAATTCTGATTTGGAAGTTGTAAACTGGAAAGATGAAAACAGTCAGCTATTAAGCGGTTTGCAAGGACAGAGTGTTTCGAGTCTGATGATTCAGATTTTCGTACTGGTATCTGTTGTATTAGGTATTGCCAGCGTTCTGGCCATTTCAGTGATGCAAAAGTCCAAGCAAATTGGAATTCTAAAAGCAATGGGAATGACCAATCGTTCCACGAGCTTTGTGTTCTTATTCCAGGGACTGTTGTTAGGATTATTTGGTGCGATACTGGGCATTGCTTTAGGGGTAGGGCTGTTGGTTTCCTTTACTTTTTTTGTGAAGAATCCGGATGGAAGTGCATTGATTCCGTTACAGATCGAAGTCGGATTTATTTTGGTATCAGGTGGAATCGCCGTATTGGCATCTTTGATTGCATCCATGATTCCAGCATCAAAATCGAAGAAATTAAACCCAATTGATATTATTAAAAATAATTAAGGGGGACATGCATGTGAATGAAATTCTAAAAATGGAAGGTATCAATAAAATATACGGCGAAGCTGTTTCGACACAGGTGCTGTATGATATCAATTTATCGTTTCAGGCTGGTTCCTTTAATTCTATTATTGGTCAGTCTGGAAGTGGCAAATCTACACTGCTCAATATTATGGGTACGTTGGATCGCCCAACTTCTGGAACGATTCAAATTGGTGAGGAAGAAATCAGTAAGTTAAGTGCCAGAAAATTATCTCTTTTGAGAAATGACTGGTTAGGCTTTGTATTCCAGTTTCATTACCTGTTACCAGAATTTACCGCTTTGGAAAATGTGCTGATCCCTTATGAAATCAAACATGGAAAAGTGGACGCTGCAGGAATCAAACGTGCAAAGGAATTGTTGAATCTGGTTGGATTAGAAGAAGTACAGAATAACTTGGCTACGAAGATGTCCGGAGGGCAGCAGCAACGTACTGCTATTGCCAGAGCAATGATGAATCAGCCAAAGATTATTCTGGCTGATGAGCCAACTGGAAATCTGGATACAGATTCCACAGAGCTGGTTTATGAACTGATGAGAAGTATCAATGAAGAATTTAAAACAACTTTTGTGATTATCACTCATGATAAAAAAATAGCTGAAAAAGCAGACCGTATTGTGGAAATCAAAGACGGTCGGATTAATATTGACCTTTCAAAATAGTAAAAAAACTGTTATGATGGTCGGGAGACAACGAGTAAAAGGTTAGGAGAAATGAAATGTTAGAAATTATAAAAGCACTATTTTTCGGAATTGTAGAAGGCATCACCGAATGGCTTCCAATTAGTAGTACAGGACACATGATTTTACTAAATGAATTTATGACGTTAGAAGTAAGTAAGAAGTTTTGGGATATGTTTTTAGTGGTTGTCCAGATGGGTGCCATCTTTGCGGTTATCCTATTATTCTGGAATCGCATCTGGCCATTTGGAAGAAGCAATGTTGAGACTACGTCCAAACATGTGAATGTAGGCCCAATTCGGATTAAGATGGATATTATCCTGATGTGGTTAAAGATTGTGGTAGCATGTTTTCCAGCAATTGCTTTTAAAATATTGCATTTAGACGAAGTTTGCGATCGCTATTTTTATAACCCAGTGGGCGTATCCATTGCGCTCATCGTATTTGGTATTGTGTTTATTGTGGTAGAGAACTGGAATAAGAATCGCAGACCAACAGCAAATCATTTATTGGATATTACCTGGGCAATGGCAGTATTCATTGGAGTATTTCAGCTGATCGCAGCAGCATTTCCAGGAACCTCTAGATCGGGAGCGACCATCATTGGTGCGTTGCTGATTGGTATTTCCAGAAAAGCTGCAAGTGAATTTACCTTTATTCTGGCAATCCCAGTGATGCTTGGAGCCAGCCTTTTGGAAATTCTGGATTTCGGTTTTCAACTTACAGGAATGGAATGGGGTATTTTATGCACCGGTATGATTACAGCATTTTTGGTGTCGTTATTCATCATTAAATTCCTGTTAGGATATATTCGTAAACATGATTTTAAGGTGTTTGGATGGTATCGTATCGGACTGGGAATTCTGGTACTGGTGTACTTTTTTCTGATTAAATAATACAAATCATTGTGTGCAAAAGATACAAGTTCGACACAAAGAAGTGTTAGACTAAACGATGTAGGTTCAAAGAAATAAATTAGAAATAAATTAGAAATAAAGAGATTTAGCTTGGGAGGCATTATGAGGAAAAGAAGAGCTCAGAAGTTGATTATCGTAAACTTGTCAATCTTGCTGGCGATCGGAATTATCGTAGTGGCGGTACTTTTATTAAAAAATTATCTGCCAGATTTAGTCGGAAATTCCAGCATTGCAGGAGAACGAGCAAAGGATAAGAAGAAACCAGATAAGAAATTGACCGCAGAAGAAAGAAAAGCAGAAATGCTAAAGAAAGTGGATCAATTGCTTGAGGATACAGATCGTCTGGTCATGGGATGTAATTTTGAACAGGCAACTGTGAAAGTGGATGAAGCATTAAAATTAGATGCAAAGAATGAAAAAGCACTGGCAAAGAAAGCCGAGATTCAGACAGCACAGAATAATTTGGTGGAATATACAGGCGATGTGACGCAGGTATTCTTTCATGAATTGATTGTAGATCCAACCATTGTGTTTGGAAAGAAGAATGGGGATCCGGGCGGACACAATTCCGTTATGACCACACTGTCAGAATTTAATAAAATTATGGATCAGATGTATGCGAAGGGCTATATGCTGGTATACTTTAGAGATTTGTATGATGTAACTGTTGATAGTGCAGGAACGAAAACATTTACCAAGAAGCCTTTGATGCTTCCGGCAGGAAAGATTCCTTTTATTATGTCGGAAGATGATGTAGCTTTTTATCGTAAAACCAGAATTGCAATTGGCGGATATGGTCAGAAGTATGTTCTGGATAAAGAAGGTAAAGTAAAAGTTCTGTATAAAGATAAAGATGGCAAAGAACTGATTGGAGATTACGATGTTTTACCAGCATTAGAGACTTTTGTAGAAAAGCATCCAGATTTCTCTTATAAAAATGCAAGAGCCTATATTGGCTTAACTGGATTCGACGGAGCATTTGGATATCGAATCAACAGGGATTCAGCTAATAGTCCAACCTATAAAGAAGACATTGAAATGGTAAAGAAAATTGCAGAAGCAGCTAAGAAACAAGGATTTGAATTTGCTTGCCATAGCTATGCTCATGGAAATCAACAGAATGAAAGTATTGAGTTCTTAGATGCAGATACCAAACAGTGGATCAAGGAAATTGGCGACATCGTTGGAAGCAGTGATGTTTATATTCTTCCAAAAGGAAACTGGTGGTTCACGAAGAAATGGACCATTAATTCACCTGAAACACAAGGAAGATTTAATAACATGGCAGCACATGGATTTAATTTTATCTGTGGAGTTGGTATGGATGCATACCGTAAAGAGTATCCAAACTATGTATTTATGGATCGTTATAACTTTGATGGATTTGCGATGTATCATAACAAAGAACGTCTGGTGAAATTTTTCGATGTGGATACCGTATGGGATAGTTTGAGACCAGGAAATTTAGGATTATAGGTGATTTTATCACAGATAAAGGCTGAGAGATGAGTTATAATTGCATTAACCAATAAGGAGGTGTAATTATGAACGTAATCGTAAGCGAGAAAGTAAAAAGATATATGGAAGAGAAAGAGTTTTCGCATATTTTAGTAGAACCAATCACTCAATCCAGCTGATGTGGGTCCTATACGGACTTAGTGGCAAGGTTTGCCCAGAAAAGTGAAGCGGATAAGTATTTAAAAGGTGGTTATCGAATTTTAAATGAAGAAAACTCGGATATTATCATTCCAAAGGAAAATGTTGGAATGGGCGAGACAGTTCGATTCGAACTGAGTCAGTTTTTATGGAAATCAATGATTTCAATGAATGGTATCTGGATGGCATAGATCAGTCAGATGATATAGTAAAAAAAGAAGAGCTTTTACGAGAAATCGTAGAAGCTCTTTTTATGCGCTTAAGTCAATATTTGCTCCGATCATAGACTGTTGATCCAGACTTTTCTGATTCTGCTGGTAAGGACTGGACTTGTCATATTTAATCATCGAACTTGTGGTACCACCAGCTACATAACTTCTGCCACATTCTGGACAGATGGCGGTGTGTATCGCAACCGAGACATGAACAACTTCGCCATTCTTCTGTGCTGCTTTCGAATACGCATTGGAAACGTGCTCTCCTTCGTGAGCGCGAACCATCGATCCAGCACTTTCCGGAGAAATATGTGTTGGCGATTTAAATGAAACATTCTCATTAGAACCATCCTGATATTTACGTTCCTTACAAGTCTGACATTCCCCTTTCCCTTCGACTGGCTGTGATTTACCAGCGGGATTGGTCTGGTCAGTGGTAGGAGCGATTCTGTTCGTATAACTGGTATTAATGGATGGATACGAAATATTATTGATCATAATACGACCTCCATTCAATGAAAACTATAATGATTCACTATTATTATACGCCCCTAAAAAAAATGTGTCAAATGAAATACTTGTCTGAAACTTCTAGTTCTATTATAATAGAACAGGCTGTATAAAATTATAAAGCATGAAAGAAAAGAATGGAGAGAAGATTATGAAATATCAGAAACTAAGTAAGAAGGCAATTTCCTGTATGTTTGTTGCAGGAATTGTACAATTTATTATTGTAGGTGTAATGTTTGGTGTCGGAATGTACATTGGACGAGAAGAATGGGTAGTGTTGTTAATCGGTGGTATTGTGCTTGGACTGGATTTGTTATATGTGCTGATTTCACCAAAAGTACGCTATGAGCGCTATCGTTATATTTTAAATGAAGAAGAAATTGATGTAATGGAAGGTTTTATTTTTACCAAACGAAACATTGTGCCAATCGAGAGACTTCATAAGATCGCAGTTTTGAAGGGACCAATCGACCGTGTATTTGGACTTGCAAAAGTGGTAGTTACCACAGCTGGTGGTGACGTTACCGTAAGATTTATGGAAGATGAAAAGGCAGACCAGATTGCGGAAAGCTTAAAGAATAGAATCAATGAAATCTCGCTGGATGAAAAGAACCAGATGGCACAAGGAGAATAGGAATGGAAAAAACAAAATTTCGATGCCATTTTAGCATCATATTTGAAAACACTGCTGCGGTGTGGATTTTTCTGGCAGTTGCTCTTTTTGGCCAGATTCAGAATGTAATAGAATTTGCGAATAGCTTAAAGAAAGAAGATATGTGGGCCGTTCTTGGAGGAGTGTTAACATTATTGGGAATCACTTTACTGGTTTTCGCTTATAATTTCTTCGTTTGGAGAAAGACCTTTATTATATTAGAAAATCAGACTTTAGTGATACAAAGACTAACATGGAATCGCAAAGAGAACACATTTGGAATCAAAAATATCTCAAATATCAACCTCGAACAGAACTTATTCGAGATGATCATGGGAACGTATAAAATTAAAATCGATACGAATTCTTTGTCCACTGCTGACAAGACGGACATTAAGATTGTTCTTTCAAAAGACAAAGCGATCGCTTTTAAGAATCAGATTATGGAACAGATTCACGGGGAAGAGATGGTTCATACCGAAACACTCGTGCCGGAAGATTATGATATAAAATATGAATTAAATGATATCGTGAAAAACAGTTTGATTGCTACTCCACTATTCGCAATCTTTGCATTTGTAGGTGTGGTCGTCCTCATTATAGTTGGATTAACACAAGTCAAATTAGGCGATGATATGCTTGACTTTGCAAAAAATGCATTTGGCGGTTACCTTGCGATTGCGCTGGCTATTATGGGTACCATCGGAACTACTGTAAAAAATATTATCAAATTTTATGCATTTCGCGTAAAACGTTTTGAGGACCGTTTGTTAATTGGATATGGTCTGCTGAAAAAACGTAATTATGAAATCCCAATTGATATGATCAATGCGATTAAAATCAAACAGTCGACGATTGCAAGATTTTTTAAATTCTATAGTTTAGAAATTATTAATGTAGGTGTAAACGATGAAAATTCAGAAGCAGCATTTTTAGTATTATATGCGAAAAAAGCCCAGTTCGACGAATTGCTCAATCGCGTGCTTCCAGAATTTGTTTCTTCCACAGATGAGAATATTAAACTTCAGCCAAAATCCGTTTGGAAAATAAAAGTGATCGGGATGATTTTCTGGACGATCGTTCTGGCAGCCTTTGTGATTTTCATCAAAATGTCAGAAATTCCATTTGCACCAAAAGTTGGTTTTATTGCCGGTGCAACTGCCATTTATGTGATGATACTTGTGATTTCTATTTGTAATTACAAAACAGAAGGCATTTGTGTGGGCGAAGATTTCCTAGGCGCTTCTAGCGGAACCTTCTTTAAAAGTACCACTTTGTTAAAATATGACAAGATTCAGTATGTGGATTTAAGACAAGGACCAATTTCTAGAAAGCTTGGTCTCACCCATGGATATATTTATATCTTAGCTGCATTGCTGAACCGAATCTGTAAATTTGGATATTTTTCCCAAGAGGATATGGACAAAATCCACCAGAAAATGATGGAGTCAACCATTCACAAATCTAATTTACAAGAGCTTCCAACTGCTGAATAATATAAGCATAGTATTTTCG
>JAGOGN010000238.1 GCA_017996675.1 Lachnospiraceae bacterium
TCACTGATGGCTTTCGTGTTTCCAGAACCATGTGGTATTTTGCATAATTCTTCAAAAAAGTAAAACACATTTTCTGGTTGTAAATTTAAACTGTTTCTCATGATGTAAGTCCCCCTTTTATCTATTCGATATCTAGATTAACGATATCTGTTTCTGGTTCTGCCTGAATGGATTCCTCCTGGTCAGCGACTTCTTCTTTCGGAGCAAGTTCACGTCTGTTGCCATTTACAATATCATAACAATTCTTTAAATTATTATAGTAATTTTCAAATTTAATTCTGGAAGTTTCCATATTTGATCCAATTAAGTTTTCCAGATTTCCTAACATGTCATCGGTGTAGGCAATTGCAGCAGTACGGATATTGTTAGCATCATTTGTAGCACTATCTAATATTTCCTGTGCCTGATTCGTTGCGATTAATACTACCTGATTTGCCTGTGCGTATGCCTGTTGCATAATTTGATGCTCACTTACCAGTTCAGTAGTGTGAACCTGTGCTTCGGCAATGATTGCTTCTGCTCTTGCCTGAGCATCTGCAAGAATTGCTTCTTTATTGCTAATAATTTTCTGGTATTTCTTTATCTCTTCTGGTGTCTTTTGTTTGAGCTCAGCAAGTAATTCTTCTAATTCGTCACGATTGACTACTATTTTTGTGTTGGATAGTGGCTGAAACTTACAATGACCGATATATTCTTCGATTTCTTCAATGATTTGTTCCATTCTACTAATCATTTGACTCACCCCTGTTCTTTGTTGTTGTATTTATGATATGTTTGTTCGGCTACGATATCAGGTACAAAACTATGGATATCACCGCCATAATATGCGACTTCTTTTACGATGGTAGAGCTTAAATATGCATACTCCAGACTTGTAGTTAAAAAAATGGTGTCTACATCTGGTTTAATGACACGATTTGTTTGAGAAATTTGTAATTCGTACTCAAAATCAGTAACGGCACGAAGACCTCGAACAATGGTTGGGACGTTGAGCTTTTGCGCAAAATCCACGAGCAATCCATCAAATGAAACGACCTTGATATCAGGACGATTGGCATAAATCTCTTCTAACATACTAACACGTTCATCTATAGAAAACAACGGATTTTTCCCACTATTTATTAATACAGCAACATATAATTCATCAACCATTTTAGATGCACGTTCAATGATATCCATATGTCCAAAAGTAATAGGATCAAAACTTCCAGGATAGATTGCTTTATGTTTCATTGGTCTCCTTTATAGCACGAATAAAAACATGCTTATTAGTTTTATATATTTTTTCTCGTTCTATTTCAAAATTTAGCTGCTTTACAAAGCTAAAATCTCTCTTCTTCTCTGCTTCTACAATAATGAGTGTATTACTATCAACATAGGATAAAGTGGAAAAAATTTGAAACAGACGTTCCTCGATTCCTGCCTGATAAGGTGGATCCATAAAAATAATATCTACGGGGTCTATCAAATATTTTGGTAATTGATGGATTAATGCAGATTCTACATCAGATTCAACTAGCATGCAAGAATCTTCTAAATGTGTAGATTTCATATTCTCTTTAATACATTTGATGGCCTCTTTACTATTTTCGACCATATAGCCTTTTGCTGCTCCACGACTTACTGCTTCTAAACATATGCCTCCGCTACCGGAAAATAGGTCTAAAAAAACAATGTCTGCCAATTGATATTGCAACATATTAAATAAAGTCTCTTTGATTCTGTCTGTAGTTGGGCGCGTACCGTCACCTGTTGGAGTGATTAGTGGTAAGTGTCTGGATTTTCCGGCAATAATTCTCAATGATGATGTCCTCCAAGAAGTTCCCATAGAAGGGAAAGTGCACGGGTAACAGATGCTTCACGAATCTTTTCTCGTGTGCCAGTAAACTGATATCGATGTGCAATTACTTCAGATGATGAAGCACAGGCAATGCATACCGTTCCTACTGGCTTCTCTTTTGAACCACCGTCTGGACCAGCTATCCCTGTAATTGAAACACTGAAAGTACTATTAGCACGTTCTCTTGAACCAACAGCCATTTCCTTCGCTACTTCTTCGCTCACTACTCCATATTGGGCAATTGTTTGTTCGGAAACTTTTAACAAATCAACTTTTGCTTCATTGCTATAGGTAATAAAACCTTCCTGATAAACGGCAGAAGCTCCTGAAGCGTTAACAAATCTTCCAGATAATAATCCACCTGTACAAGACTCTGCGAACGTTACCGTTGCTTCTAGTTCTTTTAAACGTAAAACCAGAGCATCTTCTAAAGTAACTTCTTCGTCATAGGCAAAAATATGGTTGCCAAAACGCTCTTGAAATATAGTTATTATAGGAGAAATGAATGTCATTGCTTCCTCCATATTTGTAGCGAGAGCAGTGATTCGAACATGAACTTCACCTGTTTTTGCATAAGTTGCAATAGTAGGATTCGTCTGTCCTTCAATTAGATCAAGAATTATCGTTTCTACAGCGCTTTCGCCAACACCAATAATTTTAACCATTTTAGAATAAAGACTCTGATTGGTTTTGGCTCTAAGATATGGGAAAACTTGTTCTGAAAACATTGGAATCAGTTCGTTTGGAGGCCCAGGCAATAAAATCGCCGTGCAGGAAGAATCCTCAATAATAATACCAGGAGCAGTTCCGCAACGATTATATAATACAATCGATCCTTTGGGAACATTCGCCTGTTTCTTGTTATTTTCAGTCATTGGTTTTTTAAATCTTTGAAAAGACTGTTCTAATAATTCAAATGCTTTTGGGTCAAAAACCATTGGCAAATGAAATGCGTTTGCAACGGTCTCTTTTGTTAAATCGTCCTGAGTAGGTCCCAATCCTCCGCTAAATATTAAAATATCAGATCTTTTTATGGCAATATCGATGGCATCTTTTAACCGCATAGGGTTATCTCCTACAACAGTCTGGTGATACAACGCTAAGCCTAAACTGGCACATTGC